>CAZOSQ010000006.1:0-26583 GCA_964582245.1 uncultured Bacteroidales bacterium
ATTACTTTAGCGATCCAAGATGGAAAAATGATAAATGAAAATTAAAATAAGACACTTACGATTTTATATAGGATTATTTCTTTTCCTGGTAATTGATATATCTGTTCTTATATTTGCTGAAAATCTAGTTCAGAAAAACATGCAAATGTACGAGTTGATAGGTTTTTCCAATTCCCTGGGAAATTTGAGAATGAATTTTAGGAAAAGTCTTATTGAGAATCGGGATTTTTTAATTACCGATGAAACCAAAAACCTGCTTGATTATCATACCAGTAAAGAGCACGTATTGCAATATTTAAAAGAAATAAGCACCCGTTATGAAAATCAGTTGAAAGAAGAAAGCCACTTGGATGAAATAAACAGGCTTGTTCTAGAAAATTATGCCATCATGGATTCTTCCATAGAATTGCATGTGAGCCAAAAACCTTTCCCCGAAAAAATAGTCAATTTAACAAAAGAATCTAGCCAATTGAATATATCTTTATCCAACTTATTGTTAGTTATAGAAGGCAATATAATGGGTATGAACCAAGAACTTATGAGAGATTATACAAAGCAGGCACGATGGCTTAGTTTTTTCACCATTGCTGTTTTTTTTCTTGGTTTCCTGTTGATTTTAACCAGTTATATTTACTTGAGGAAAGAAATAAGAATGCGTTACGAGGTGGAAAAAACAGTAAAAAATCAAGCTAAAAAATTGGAAGAAGTAAATAAAGGTCGGGATGTCTTATTCAGTATTATAGCGCATGATTTAAGATCGTACGTAGGTCATATTACAAGTTATTCCAAATTATTGAAGGACAGGTTAAATAACTTGAATCAAGGAGAAATAGAAAAGATCGTGCAGGTTCTGAATAGTTCATCCCAAAATACATCAGACTTATTACAGAACCTATTAGATTGGTCAAAACTCGAAAAAGGAGTTTTACAGGGGGCTCCTGCAAGATATAACATCAAGAATATCATAGAAAAGAATATAGATCTATTCAAGGAGCAGGCAAAAGAAAAAGATATTGTCATCGAAATGTCTATCCGGGAAGAATACCACACTGTTTCTGATAAAAATATGATTAGCACCGTATTACGAAACCTGATCAATAATGCGATAAAATTCACTTTTCCTGGGGGAATTATCAGGATTTTTGTGGAAAAAGAAAACAATTTTCTAGTTATAAGTATTAGAGATAGTGGAATAGGAATTAAGGAAGAACGACAAAAAATGATCTTTAAAAAAGAAGGAAAAGTTATTACCAGGGGGACGGGTAATGAAAAGGGATCAGGTTTGGGATTAATTTTAACCAAGGAACTGGTGGAGAAAAACGGGGGAAAAATATGGTTTGAATCCCGGCCTGGAAAAGGAAGCACTTTTCATTTTTCAGTTCCCAAGGCATAAAATTTTAAAAGAGCGAATATGTCGAACAACTTCAATTTTAATAGATAATAATTTAGAGAATTAGTTATTAGTCAGTTTATATTTATTTTGCAGAATTGGCTTTTATTTCTTCCAGGAGTGCCTCGGAAGCATTATCTTTTTCTGAAATATGTATGTATTTCCCTCCCCCGTGTTCCGACATTAACTCCATGAGATTAATGGCTCCTTCATCAATGCCAAACCCTATTATTGACATGATAATATTTTTATTGGTATGATCCCTAATAAGTTTAATAATTTCACTATCAGAGTTTCCCGACCTGGTAAATTGTCCATCTGTGGCTAAGATAACCTGGTTGTTTCCGCCATCAACAAATCCTTGGCGAGCAATTTCGTAACCTCTATCAAGACCTTTAACCCCATTTGTTATACCGTAAGGTACTAAACTGTTAACGACATTGATCAAGGTATCTTTTTCATTTCCCCTTACCGAGGTAATCAATGTATTTGCGTTTGTGGAGTAGATAATGATGGAAACTATATCAATTTGCCTTAGTTTAGCAATAAGGTTATTCACCGACTCCTTGAGTAAATCTAATTTATGATTATGCCGCATGGATAAAGACACGTCAATTATGAATACTATGTTATTAGCTGCGTATAATTCTTCCGAGAGTAAATCTTTATTTCCTGTTTCGGTTGAACTTTTGTTCCCGGTTGTATCGTGAGGCCTTAAATTAGGATTTCTTTCATATTGAGTTTCTTCATTTTTGACTATTGATTGGGTTTGTTTCATCGGGTCAATTTCAAGGTAGATAAGGGGCATGGATTTTTTCATAAAAAAAGTATCCGTGTATGGGTAATAATTATCCGCATTAACTTCCACGAAATATAGTCCAATTGGCAATTCTTTATTAAACGATCCATTTTTATTTGTATGCCCGTTTACTTCGTTGGAATGGTTATGCACGAAATTCACCCCCGCACCTATAACGGGTTCCTTGGTAATTGAATTTATAACAATAACTTCCCTTATGTTAAAATTAGAGGGGTCAGGAAAACATTCCTGTACCGTAACATTTTTACCTTTTATCGTTAAAATCACCGGATCTGCTGATGCATTGGTGATTATCTTGATTTTTTCCTGGAAATCACCCACCTGGTTGTTATTATGATGCACGTATACATGTCCTTTTTCCCCGGGTTGTATATATTTTCTTGGAAAATTAATTTTTACCGAGGGACTCCCTTGGGACATTAATATGGCCAACGGGGCGGTTCCATTATTTTCAAATTCGAATGCAGCAGGAGGAAAATTTTGACTTGCTACTATACCAAAATCATGTTCTGTTTTCTTGAAAGATATTTTAGCCTGGGGAACAACATTTTCATGAAAAAAAAGTATAACAATAAAAAGGATAGTGAAAAATTTTATCATATATTTTTTATTTTAAGCATCAAAAACTTGAACTGATTCAAAAGATGATACTAAAATTACAAAATATAAAGTTAGTTTAATAATAAAATATATTGAAAAATGAATACTAAATTGCAGCGAGAATAAAATAAATGCTACAGGTTCTTTTTATTATTGCCAATGATGAACTTTACGGTATAATGTCCCTATTAAAATTTTTGAGTCAATATAATTCAGGGTATTCGTAAGGTACATTACGATAATATCAGGCAAAAGTGCTTATATTCCAGCTTTTTAGTACTTTTTTTACATGATTTCTCGATCGTTTTGGCACTTGTAAGGACTGCAACTTAAATAATTATTCATTATAATTTAGTATTTTTGAATTTCGCCGATTAAATAAACATCGATGAGAAAGATAATAGGATTATTTTTAATGTTGGTCATCATCCTCCCAGCAAGGAGCCAAGAGGAGATTTATGATGAAATGAAAAAAAAGCACCCGGATAAGATGGCTGTCATACTTGAAGCAAAACAGCATGTTGAAATTGATATTAACAAGGGGGATTTTGAAATAGTATCAGGATATTATAAGGATGTCCTTCACTTACAGGATTTATCAAAAGGAATGGCTAGTGACAAAGTTTATAGCACGCATTTTGCGAAATTGGACAAGATCGAAGCCCTTTCCTTGGTGCCAAATAAAGGGAAATACAAGAAATTAAAAGTAAATACCTTTAATAAGAAAAACGAACAATCTTCCGGGATTTTTTATGATGACATGGAATCGATTTCTTTCGTTTACCCTGCTGTCCAGCCCAAATCAAGAACTATTTTGGAATATTCCTACGAGATTACCGACCCGAGGGTTTTAAGAACCTTTTTCTTTGATTCCTATATACCCGTGGAACGTTCTCAACTTACTATTAAGGTTCACAAGGATGTAATATTAAATTACAAGCTATTTAATACCGAGAATATCACCATAGATTTTGAAAAACATGATAAAGGTAATTTTTCATATTATACATGGAAATCCAGGTCTTATGAAGATCCTGTTTACGAACCTGATGCCCCGGATATTAGGTATTTTACACCTCATATAATCTATTACATAGAAAAAGTCAATTTTAAGGATCACCAGGAATCCATTTTAGCCTCCCCCGGTGATTTATACAAATGGTACTATACCTTTGTCAAAGATATCAACAAGGGGAACAATGATGAGCTGAAAAATATTGTTAATTCCCTTTTGGAAGGTGGGGAGACAAGGGATGAAAAAACCAGGAAAATTTTTTATTGGGTACAGGATAATATTAATTACGTGGCTTTTGAGGATGGAATGAAAGGGTTAATTCCTCAAGATGCCAATATAGTTTGTGAAAAAAGATATGGGGATTGTAAAGGTATGGCCAGCCTCTTGCACGAGATGCTTGAAATAGCAGGTGTTAAATCTTATATAACTTGGATAGGTTCAAGGGATCTTCCTTATAAATATTCTGAAGTTCATACCCCGGTTGTTGATAACCACATGATTGTGGCATATGAAAATGAGGATGGATTTTTATTCCTAGATGCAACAGGAAAATACACGCCCATGGGCTATCCAACTTCTATGATCCAGGGAAAACAAGCTTTAATTGGTATTGATAAAGATAATTATAAGATTGTTGATGTACCGGTTATTCCTGCCAGTGATAATCTCGTATTGGACTCAGTAAATCTTGTATTGGAAGATAACTCGATTATTGGGAAAGGCAGTATGCATTTCAATGGTTATCCGAAAATCAATAGGTTATATAACTTGGCGGGGAGCAAAGAAAAGGATCGAAAAGAGAAAGTATTGACAATGATCGGCAGGGGAAACAATAAATTTTTCGTGGATGATTTTGAAATCATTGACATGAAAGAAAAAGATAAACCCATGGTAATTGACTATAAGTTCAGGATAGAGGATTATCATAAAAAATTCGATGATGAAGTATATATCAACCTAAATTTAGATAAAACATTTTTCAATGATTTTATCGATACGGCCAAGCGGGTTCATCCAGTCGAACGGGATTATTGTTACACTTATAAGTTTATATCTAAAATACAAGTTCCCCAAGGATACGAGGTTGGAGTTATGCCATCGGACGCTTCCTTTCAAGGTGATTTATTTGGATTTAATATCAAGTATAAAATAGTAAATAATTTTGTTCTTCAAGAAAAAACGCTTTACTCGAATTTCCTTTTATTAGAAAAGGAAAATTTCAACCAGTGGAATAATTTTATTCACCAGTTAAACAAATCATACCGTGAAACAATAGCATTAAAAAAATAATCGATAATTTTTGCCTAGTGACGCGTCACATGTATTAAAGCGCATCGGATTCACCTTGAACCCAGCGTAGTGGCTGAAACGTCAGGACGCTTTATCATTGACATGACACTAGTAGGATATACGGGCTCGGGAAATTAATGATACACAAACTGCATAAATTAAAAATAATATGAGGCATATAATTTTTCTAATACTTTTAACAGTTTTTACGAACCAGGCATTTTCACAATTTAAAACTTACGATTGGGAAGAGGAAAGGCAAATCTATGACATTTCAGGGGAAAATCAATTAAAACCAGCCATTTTTCTTAAAAATTTTATAAGATATGATTACGAGTATGAAAATGAAAATCTTGTGCAGTACCTTACTGAGCATAAAATCGTGAAAGTAAATAATGATGACGCTATACAATCCTTTAATAAGATATATATTTCCATGTATAATGTAATAGATATCGTGGAATTAAAAGCCAGGTCGATATCGAAGGAGGGTAAAAAAGTGGTTCTGGATAAATTAAACATCAAAGAAATAAAAGATGATAGCCAAGATAAGGGATACAAGATATTTGCAGTGGAAGGTGTTGAAAAAGAAAGTGAAATCGAATATTTTTATACATTGAAAATGCATCCCAGCTACAGTGGCAATGAATTTTTTCAATTTTCTGTACCATTAAATAATGTGACTTTTGAGCTTTCATCTCCCTCAAACCTGGAGTTTAAATTCAAAAGTTACAACGGGTTCCCCGAAATCAATGATACCCTTTTGGGTGATAAAAACTTGTACTATGTTTCCTCATCCAATATTGAATCGTTGGAAGAAGAAGAGTATTCTGTCTACAATCCAAATCGTCAACGGGTTGAATTTAAATTAGCCTATAACAGGAATCATGGTGAAAAAGAACTATTTGGTTGGCAAAATGTGGCTGAAAATATATACAATGGCACCTATACTTTTTCTAAAAAGGAAGAAAAAAATTTGGAGAAGTTGATAAAGCAATTGAAGATCCATTCTGAAAATAATGATTCTGAAAAAATAAAAAAAATCGAGAATCATGTGAAAACCAATTTCATAATCCAGCAAACAGGAGGACAAGATCTATCGCAAATAGATTTCATATTGGATAATCATTATGGAGATCGTTTTGGCATGGTGCGTTTATATGCCGGGTTATTTAAAAAAGCAGGCATCAAGCATCAAGTTGTTTTGACTTCCGATAGGAGTAAGGTTCGATTCGATAAAGATTTTGAATCCTACCGCTTTTTAAATAATTATCTCATTTATTTTGATGACACGGAAAAATTCCTGGCACCAGAAAATCCAGAGTATCGCTATCCAATGATACCTTTTAATTTCACACATACCTACGGTTTGTTTCTAAAGGCCGTGAAAATAGGTTCTTTTGAATCTTTCCTACACGAGGTGAAATTTATTCCTGTTACTGATTTCAGGGAGAACTTCAATAATCTAGAGATTAAGGTTCAGTTCTCGTCGGAGATGGATAAACTGGAAGTAGATATCAAAAAAAGTTTAGGAGGATATGATGCTGTTGGAATACAGCCTTATTTCAAATTCATGGAAGAAGAGCAAAAACAGCAATTTTTAGAAAATTTAATGAAGAGTTATTCCAATGATGCTGAATTCACCAAAATGGAGGTAGAAAATGAAGACCCTTCTATTTCCCCGGTTGAAAAGCCATTCATTATAAATACTTCTTTTACAACATCTGCACTTTTCGAAAAGGCAGGAAATAAATACTTGCTGAAAATTGGGGAAATTATTGGCCCACAAGTTGAAATGTACCAGGAAAAAGAAAGAAAACTACCTGTTGAAAATAGTTATAACAGGCTTTATGATCGAGTTATAAAATTTACCATACCAGAAGGGTACAGGATTAAAAATCCTGATGATATCAATATCGATTTTTATCATGAAAAAAATGGTGAGCGAATCTTTAATTTTACTTCGAATTATACCATCGAGGGGCAGGTTCTGTCCGTGAAAATATTAGAATATTATTCAGAAATTGAATGTTCAGTGGAATTTTTCGAGGAATATCGAAAAGTGATTAATGCGGCTGCTGATTTTAACAAGATCATTTTGGTGCTTGAACCTGTTGAATAAAATACCGGGGCTTTAGGCCCCTTTTTCTTTTATATGTTGAATAACTTGATCAATCTCCATGGGGTGAAACCATTTCAAATGGTTATACCTGCCTAACCATGTAATTTGTCGACGTGCATATTTTCGCGTATTTCTTTTAATAAGATCAACTGCTTCATCCAAGTTTATCTTGCCTTCAATGTAGTTAAATAACTCCTTGTAACCGACAGTGTTTAATGCATTTATTTCCTTGTGAGGAAATAAATTTTTTGCTTCTTCAAAGAGTCCCTCTTCCATCATTTTCTCCACCCGTGAATTGATCTGGTCGTATAATTCTTCCCTGTTTTTATTCAAACCAATCAAGAGGATATTAAAATCTCTCTTTTTCCTGGGGTTCGTGAGGAATTGTGAATAAGGTTTGCCAGTCATGATAGAAATTTCTAAACCTTTAAGAATCCGTTTGGGATTTTTTAGGTCAACCTGTTCATAATATTGGGGATCAATAATTTTTAACATGGCTCGTAGACATTCTATTCCTTCGTTTTTCCACTTCTTTGCAAGATCATCCCGGATCCCTGGATCAATATTTGGTAAATCATCTATTCCCTTGTAAACAGCATCAATATATAAACCAGATCCCCCTGTCATTAAAACAATATCTTTTTCCTTGAACAATTGGTTTAACAGTTCTAAAACTTGTTTTTCAAACATGCTAACATTATAATAATCATGTATGGATAAATTCTGAATAAAGTGATGTTTGATTCTCTGTAAAAGGACAGGTGGCGGGACAGCGGTTCCTATGGACATTTCCTTGTAAAATTGCCGGGAATCGCAAGAAATAATTTCTGTTTTGAAATGTTCGGCAATTTCGATGCTCATGGCCGTTTTCCCTATTCCCGTCGGACCCGTTAATATGACAAGAGTTTTTTTATCCTGGCTTTTCATGATTAACTAGTGCGTGTTGATAATGTTCCGGTTAAAAATGTGTTAGAATCCTTGATTTGAAATGATTTAACATGCGATATCATATATGCCGTGTCTCTAGGGAGGATAAAAAATTCATCGTATCAATTCCATCGGCATAATCATTTAGAGTAGGTTGCTGGGTTTCACCGGGTAAAATCATATTTTCTCGATATTTTTTCCGGCTTACCACGCATTGTAGGGAATATTTTTCTTGTTCCAATACCTTGTCAATATCTTTCATGTTATCATAATACTCGTAATAAACGACTGAAATCGGGGAGCTGATTGTACTATCTTCTTTCAAAATAAAAAAACCTGTATCAAGAAACTTTTTCATGTTCATCAGGTAAACAGTTCGATTATAATCGTAATTATTAGCATACTTATTATGATTTGATATGAACTTGTATTTTTCAGAACATTCTATTAGTGTTTTAAAATCATAATCCCGCGGGACAAATAATTTGGACACGTTTCTACATCCCAATCCAAAATACATGAAAATATCATCAGCCAATTTTTCTAGTTCTTCTCTTGTTTCGCACCCATCTAAAATGGCGATAGAATTCCTGTTTTTCCTGATAACAGAAGGATATTTACCAAAATAATACTCGAAATACCTGGCAGAATTATTACTTCCAGTGGCAATTATCGCATCAAATTCTTTTACAGTATTTCCTGTTAGGATTATTCTTTCTGCCATAGAAGGGTCAATTTTTTCAAGCACATTTTTGATTTCTTTTATCAAAATATCATCCTTTGATGATAACTTTCCGATAAAAATATTTCCAGATAGCAGGACGCAAATCATATCATGAAAACCTACCAGTGGGATATTTCCAGCTAAGATAACCGCTATACGAGAGGGGGAGGAATTTTGGCATGAATATTTGGATATCCATGCAGCTAATTCTTCTTCTTTTAAAATGCAACCAAGCGAGTGAATTGCATTTACAACAAATTCCTTGATGAACCATGGATTGAAAACATGGACTTTTTCGATAGCATTTTGAAAAGAATCAAAACATTGTTCATTTAATAAATCCAGTTTTGGATCTTTTTCTTTGTTTGAAAATTGGCGAAGAAATGCTCCTAATATTGAAAATGTTTTGACGTGGTTTGCATCCATTTTATTGATTTCCTTCAAAAAGATAATTAGTTTTTACAAATATTAAGTTCACGGTAAATCAAAAAAGGCAAAAATAGAATATAATGAGCAAAAAAAAGAAATATTATTCGAAATTGAAGGCAATTGTTAGCAGGTAAGAATTTAATTTTTCTATTGCATTGGTATATTGAGGGTAAGCATCATAAGGCTCATGTACCAAAATGTCTCGGAAACCCATCGAAAACTTTATTTCATTGGAAAATTTGAAAAATACCAAGTACCAGTCAATTCCAAATCCTATTTCAGCATAATAATCTAAAGGTTTCAAGCGAATCCACTCGTTTCCTTCCTGGTCGTAATCTTTACGAGCAGCCAGGTCGTACCTCATGGCTCCACCAAGAAGTAAGTAAGGCCGATAATTGTTTATTCTTTTAGATTTATACTTGATTAGCAATGGAAAGTCAATAAAATTGGATTCAAGGGACATCTTCAGGTTTTCAGATCCATTTTTCACGAAAACAAGCCTTCTTTCCCCAAAACTTAAACCGGGCAAGCATCTTAAGGCAAGATTGTCTGTTAGTCTAAGTTCAGATATTATATGTACGTTAAAACCGGGTTGTAATTTAGAGACATCAGCGAATAAAGTATCTTTTTGATAATTTTCAAATGATCTTTTTATCCCCATGTTCATGGAATTAAACCCTAGGGAAAAACCAAAATGAAGAAGTTTTTTATCAACTTCTTGGTAATTTAAAAGTTTAGGTTTTTGGGCATGGCTGTGAAAATGAACCAAGAAAAATGCTAATATGAAATAACTCTTTTTCAATTCCTTTTAATTCGTTTCTTTTTTGAAAACGTTTTGGTCGCTAAGATAGTATATCTATTTTAACAAACAACCAAAATTTGATTTAACTTTGATGAGATTGATAATATTTTAAATTGATATCCAGTTGCATAGTTCAAAATGTATTCCTCGAAAATACCTGTTTTTTTTTGTTTCTAGTGGGAGGTGGTTTGAATTACTTCATAATGTATGCTATCATTTATTTTTTTAAAACTAAAAAGTACATCTCCCGAGATATGTCCGTCAGAAAATTCGGCAAATACCCAGTAAGCATTTAAAATAAATATTCCTGTAAAGTGCATTTTTCCCCCAACACGAGGTTTAACAGGAATTAGCCTGGTCTTTTTTTCCAGTTGGTTAATTATTTCACTTGGTTTTTTTATGCCTTTTTTTTGAAGGATAAGACTATCCGTATTGTCCAGGAAGAATAAAGGTAAATTGATCTTGTTCTCATGTAAAATATCTTTAACAAGTGCCAATGAATCTGATTTAGTTTGCAAGGTTGATGATAAAATTTCGAGAATTTGGCTCTTTTGTTCCAGTTGAATTGCAAAACTTCTTTTTTCTTCTACTTGTTTTGCCAAAAGAAAAACGATAATAAAGACAATAACCAGTAATACGATTGCAATGTAGAGTCTTATTTTTCTAGGTTTTCTCATGTAGTATTTTTGTACTATTACTTTTTTTGTATAAGATAATATGGTATGAACCTTTTCAATCGACACCCCGAAAAGTTCGAGGAATTATGAAAAAAATGCCAAGGTAACTTCTATTTAGTGACCCTTAGAAATTTTAACAACTTCGTTATGCTTACCCTTCATACATATCATTTAAAGCCGTAAAACGCATAAAAACAATTTGTTAGGATGATCGTTTCTTGAGGCTTCAGCCATTTTACATTTTTTTCTTATAAGAACTATTTATGATTTTCGACCACGATTAAACAATTTTTTTATTGGCAAGGAAGAACTCTTATCTACTTGCCCTTGAGTTTTAACCGGAATGCGGGGCTTTGCCCATAAATGAATGTTGTGGAACCGCCATGAAGAATTATAATTTATCAACCAGTTATATTTTTTACCGGGTAGTTATAGTTATAAGACCTTTACTTTTTTCTTTTTTTCTTTAGGTATGACTATTTCTTCTGTCAGTCCTGTTATACTGCACAAATACTGCCATAAATTATTACGTTCCAGGTCATTTTCAACCGCCCGTGCTGGCTTCAACATCTTTTTATCTTTCATATATGCTTTTGTAATTCCCGTGATATTAGGTGAGCTAGATGCATAAACAATAGGTTCAGCACCTTGTTCCACGGTTCGTATTCCCGGCAAAATAGCTATTAGTTTAATAATAGGTTTTAACCAAAAAGGTGCATTGGTAAGTCCTCCCGTATGCGGTACCATCCCGGGATGTACAGAAGTGACATTTATGCCAAATCTTTTTAATCGATCAGCCAATTCATAAGTCATCATCATCAAAGCTAATTTTGAATTGGAGTAAGCATTATACCCCCTGTATTTTCCAGCTCCCTGGATACGCATGTAGTCAATCCTCCCACTTTTATGAGATTCTGATGATACATTGACGATCCTGGGATCTGGTGCCTTTATTAATAGATCAACAAGTAACCTGGATAATAAAAATGGAGCTAAACAATTAACAACAAAAGTTTTTTCTAAACCCGGGGGAGTAATTTGTTTTTTTTGAAGATATATACCAGCATTGTTAATTAGCACGTCAATTTTTTTATAATTTCTTTTTAAGGATTGAGCTAAATCGTGAATTTCAGATGGAATAGAAAGATCCGCGATAAAGTAGTCAATACTATTATTTCCACTTGCCGATTTTATATCTTTCGCGGCTAATTGTGCCTTTTCTTTAGATCGGGCAATTCCTATTATTGAATATCCATTTTTTGCCATTTTAATAGCAGCTTGTTTGCCGATACCACTATTGAATCCTGTTATTATAACTGTTTTCTTTTCTTTCATCGCCTGATATTTAAATGATTTACCAAAATAAATTATTGGATAATTTTTCTTCTTTGCTTGTTTCTCATTAACCGGAATATTCCATGAATCATGCCAATTTTTTAAAAAATAATTCATGTAATTAATACCATTTCATTTCATACCATTTTATAAAATTATCAACAAATAAAATCTTTTAAATGTTTTTGAATAGCTATTCCAAGTTGCTGCTTAACGGTATTTTATAGTTGTGGTTCAGAAACAACCATTGTTCTTAAATTCGTATTCCTGTATTTTAATGATATTTTAGATTATCCCAATCAATGTTGTTGAGTGGATTCAAACATTATAGATAATGAAAGAGAGAAGCAACCGGTTGATTCTTAATTTACAAGATGGTCTAAACGATATGTCAATTGATAGCTTGAGTAAAATGTATTTCTAATTTAGAAATTGTGGTACATCTTTACCCGGGATCATAAGTTTATTTTACCTGTATAATCTTTTGGGAAAATACTTGATCGTTAATCCTGGTTTTAACAAAAAACATACCAGCAGGGTAACCGAAATCATTGGGGGAAAATTGGTAACTCCAGGATCCCGGGGCTTGATAGGTATTAACAAGTGTAGCTACCTTTTTACCTGTAAGATCAAAAATCACTATGTTTACTTCAGAAGGTTCTTGTATTGAATATGAAATGTTAACAATTTCATGATAAGGATTTGGGAAAATTTCAAACTGAAAGTTACCGGGAATATTTTTGAGATATAGAGGAAAATCTACTTTTTGACTATTATCTTCCATGTTGGAAAGGGATCGACTAAATGGGCCGGAATTCGACTTTTTACCCGGGGGAGAATATACTTCTCCTTTATCTACTTCAATTCGATAATATTTAACTTCATATAAAGAGGTAGAATCTATGTATTTTAACTCATCATGGGCGGGAATGGAGTCAATAATCTTCATGGATGAAGGTTGATGTCCCGCAAGTACATAATAATAATCAAACTCAAAACCCTCGTAAGAACTCCATTTTAGTTCAACTGCATCATCATGAAAAAATTTAGTAAGATGTATGGTAGAATGAGTAGGGCTATACAGGGATTCGTTACCGCAAGTATCAACTACAGTAATTTTGTACCTTGCTGATCGAGATTGTGGTTTAGAATCATAATCAAGGAAAACAGGTGGAGCTGTAAAAGAAACTATACCAATAAGTTCCTCGTTGTTAATAGGGCCTTTGTAAATATAATAAAATCGTGTTCCAAATCCTTCAGTTTTCTTCCAGGTAACAATGTTCTTTCCGGTGGCAGTATCCACTGTAACTAAAAATATTTCTTCCTCTTCAAAAGGATCTTGTCTTTCCACCTCCATGCTGTCAATATTGCTTTCCATTTCTCGTTCCGAGAAGGAAGTGAATCTTGAAAATGGCATTAAACTGGTACAACTGATTTTTTGGGAAGTTTTTACGTAAAGGTATGGCTGTATAATATTTTCGTTCCAATGGAAGGACATCTTTTCCAACAATAATGTATCGGATGGTTTGTTTACTACTTTTGGGATAATTTTAATACTATCACCCTTACAAAAATGGTGCGATTCATTTTCAGGAACAATTTTTATCACGGGTAATTGGATAAAAGCAATGTCATCAATAATCCATATAGCTTCATTAAGGGTGGATGTTCCTTCATAGCGAAAACGGAGCCATACTTTATCTTGACCTTCAATTTCTTCAATGCGGAGAGGTCGCAAACTTTTAATGGAGTCTCCTTCTGAAACCTCCTTGTTAATTTCGATAAATTCCCATTCTATACTGTCAGTACTGAATTCAATAAATGTTTGGCAGGAATTTTTCTTGTAAAATTCTTCAAAAACCAGGGCGATATTTTTACGGTTTTTCAAAGAAACCGGGGAGGTAAGTGTGCAGGTAATCTTTTGATTTTCCCCTTCAATTAATGCACCCGATGAAGATATATACAACAAGCCATTTTCAAGAGTTGGTGATATCCAATCTACATTAACATTCATTGTATCAATAGTGGCAATAAGGTTGCCGGAATACTCGATTTCCCAACTATTTGAACTGGAAAAATCATGTGTCCAGGCAGAATCCCCGGCTGGTAATAATTCCTGGCCGTTTATGGTAAATACTTGGAAAAAAACAAGGAAAATAGACAGGTATATATTTTTCATGGAAAACAATTTGGTAAATTAAAGATAAGAAAAAAAATGGATTTTTGAAATTTATTATTTCGCTGAAAATTAGCAATCATTGACTGATATATAGTCTATTCTCTGAATTTTAGATGATCAATTTAATTGGAAATATAAACTTTAAAATAATCCGAACGTATATCCTGGAATCATGGGTGATTTTTCGAAAGAATATTTCCATTCATGTAAAGAGGATAAAAAAAATGGATGGTTTTTCTCATGGGAGATAATTAAGAATGGGTTTAGTTTTGGTTATGAAAATATTATGACTCAACTTATAATTATTAAAATTAATACAAGATATTAATCAAATATTTTATTAATTTTGAAAAGGTATTAAGAAATATAGAACCTAATGTACATGTATCCATGTTTATAATGGTTAAAGTAACATGAGTTTTATATGTTTTATCTAAGACCATGATTAAGATATCGTGCCAGTGGAGGGTTCTATTTATTTTAAATTGTGTAGCAGAAAACCATTAATTGATGAACATTAGCAAAATCATAAGATTGTTTTTAATTTTTTTGATATTGAAAATGGCTCCTGGTTTACAAGCCCAAGAAACTAAGGAAGATAGTCTTTTAATGTTGTTAGGGCAAGCGAAAGATAAAGATAAAGCTGAAATTTACAATGAACTTTCCGAGGAGGTTACATCCTCTTCTCCTGGAAAAGGTCGTGAATATGGGTTCAAAGCCTTGGAGCAAGGTCAGAAATTTAACTTGTACGAGGAAGTTTCAGAAGCCTACATGAACATAGCCTATAGCTATTTAGTAAAGTTTAAAGACAAGGAGGCGAATCTTTATTATTTGAAAGCATATAGAATCAAGCAAAAATATAATTTGAAAAATGAAATGCCACTACTCTTAAACCAGATGGGATTATCTTATTTATACCTGTCCAAGTATGATAGTAGCGGGATTTGTTTTAATAATGCCCTTGAATTAGCAAGAGAATTAAAAGATAAAAAGGAAGAAATTCGGGCTTATATTAACCTTGGAACCCTGGAAAAAAGTAGGGACAATTATGACAAGGCCATGGCGATTTTTGAACAAGCGCTTATAAATTCTGAAGAATTCGGGGATCTTTCCATGATTGCAAGGTCTTTAAATGAGGCAGGTAATTTGTATAAGATCATGGGAGATAATAATAAAGCCATTGAATTGTTTGAAAAATGTGCCAAGGTCAATAAAGAACTGGGCAAGCAACAATCTGTGGCTATTAATTTTTTTAATATCGGGAATTCATACCTGAATCTTAGCAATTATGATAAAGCTAATGAGTTTTTGCAAAAAGCCCTGGTTATTTTTGAAAATATACCTTTTGAAAGAGGTATTCGGAATTGTTATATAGGATTGGCAAATGTTTACGAGAATTGGGCCCAGAATAGACGTTCAAATTCTTACTTGCAAGCTTACCTGTATTACAAGAAGGCTTATGAAATCAATAAAAATTTAAATGATAAAACAGCTTCCGCGGAAATATTAAATAACCTTGGGAATCTTTTTGGAAAAAGATTTGCAGATTTTTTAGAACAAGAAAAGGGACATGAGTGGGAAGAAAAAATTAACCCCGGGGATCATATAAAAACAACTTTTGATGACTCGGCCATTCATTATCTTGAAAAAACTATTGAATTAAGGAAGGAGTTAAAGGATGAATCCGGATTGGCAATATCCTTGGTTAATTTAGGAACGGTTTATTCATATATAGGTAGGTATGATCAGACAAAGGAATATTATCTTGAAGCCGCAAATATCAACGAGAAGTTAGGACATGAATATGAATTAGTTACAAATTACCGGGCGCTGGGTCGAGTTGCTTCGAGAGAAGATAAACTCCGCCAAGCCTTGGATTTTTACCTCAAGAGTTTGAAATTAGCCAAAAAGACCGGGTATAAGGAAGAACTTCAATTTGTTTACGAGGACATGTCAAAAGCCTATGAAAAACTAGGGGAATATAATAAAGCTTTGGATAGCTATAGGAAACATACTCAATATAAAGATTCAGTATTTTCTGAAAAGAGCCAAAAAGTTATTAACGAACTGCAAGTAAAATATCAAACCGCGAAAAAAGAACAAGAATTGGAGCGTCAAAAAACAGAAAATGAACGACAAAAAGTCGAAAATGCTTTGCAACTATCAAAGATTCAACAGCAAAAAATGGCCATTATCTTGTTTATTTGCATGTTCATGTTGATTGGAGGCTTTGTATTCCTCCTTTTCCGTCAAAATAAGAAGATTAAAAACGTGAATGTTCAACTTGAACAGAAAAATCATCTTATCACCGAGCAAAAAAGGGAAATAACAGACAGCATACATTATGCCAGCCGGATACAGCATGCTATTTTACCCCCGGAAGAAATTATCGAAAAATATATCCCGGATAAATTTATCTTGTTCAGGCCCAGGGATATTGTTTCAGGTGATTTTTATTTCATCTCCGAGCGAAATGGTAAGATTATCGTTGTTGCCGCTGACTGCACGGGACATGGTGTGCCGGGAGCTTTCATGAGCATGTTGGGCACTGCATTCTTGAATGAAATTATCAGCAAAAGTGATGAACTGCATGCGGATCAAATCTTGAATCTACTCAGGGATAATGTTGTAAAATCTCTACACCAAACCGGTAAATCTGGAGAAAGCCAGGATGGTATGGATTTGGCATTATATATTCTCGATCCATTGAGAATGGAACTGGAATACTCCGGGGCTAATAACCCGTTGGTAATTATAAGGAAAGGCGAGATTTTGGAAACAAAGGCAGACAAAATGCCTATCGGGATACATATTAGAAAAGACCAACCTTTTACCAGGCACGTAATAAAAGTTGAAAAAGATGATGTTATATATACCTTTTCTGATGGATACCAAGATCAGTTTGGTGGAACATCAGGTAAGAAATTTATGGTGAAAAACTTGAAGAAATTGTTATCAGAAATTTACACCAAACCCATGGAAGAGCAAAAAAATATTTTGAATAAAAAGCTCATTAGTTGGATGGACGAGGGGAGCACTTCCCAAATTGACGATGTTTTATTGGTAGGAGTGAAAGTAATCTAATTATAAAAACCCTGAATCCATAGTTTGTTTTTAGAATTATTATCCCACAGAACTTACTAATTTTTATATTGTTATTTACCATAAGATTTGCCAATATTTACAGGGTGAAAATGTGATGTTTTGTAATTGAAAATTTAGAATAATGGAAAAAAAAATATATGAAAAAACAGTTATTGTATTTGGGGCTACTGGTTTGATTGGGAGTCATTTGGTGAAGGAATTAATAAAAAATCCCGATACCAGTAGAATAATTATTTATAGTCGTTCAAGTTTAAAAATATCTCATTATAAAATAGTTGAAAGGATCATTGACTTGGATGAATTAATTGATTTTGATCCCCAGGATAACCCGCATGCAGTTTATTGTTGTCTTGGTACAACATTAAAAAAGGCCGGGAGCAAGGAAATGTTCAAGAAGGTTGACCATGACTATCCTGTTAAAATTGCCCAAATGGCAAAAAAGAATGGAATTAAGCAGTATATAGTTATTTCTTCGATAGGTGCAGATGCAGGAAGTCGTAATTTTTATCTCCGGGTTAAAGGAGAAATGGAAAATGACGTTTTAAATATAGGAATACCTAGGACCATTTTTTTTCGTCCTTCTTTTTTATTGGGAAAACGTGATGAATTCAGGTTGGGAGAAGAAGTTGGTAAAGTTATGATTAAATTGATAAATCCATTTCTAAGAGGAAAATTGAAAAAATATAAACCTATTAAAGCCAAGGATATAGCCAAGGCAATGGTGAATATAAGCAAGTTTAAAGAAACCAAAAAATATTACTATTCCGGGGAAATTAAGAAGATTGGTAATGTTGTGGGATAAATTTATAATGATAAATGGTTAAATGCTGTTTGAATTAACACGATTTAGATTTAGTGTAATTGATTTTTTTCACTACTATTACTATGAGCTTGTTAGTTTTGTAATTATTCATTAATGGGTATTAATATTTTGTACCTCATTTTGTCATTGTCTTTATTATGTAATGGACTTAACCAAGAAATTGGCCAAGCTAAATTGCTAAATTCACTTCTTCTTAAACAATTTATAATACTCATTGTTAAATGGTAAGGCAAATGTAAAAGTTTAGATAAAATCATACCAGGAAACAATGTAGGAGGATTATATAATTTAAATAGATTCCCGATGAAATTCAAAATTATTTCTTTTTTCATAGTGTTAAGTCATTTTTATTTTTATTCTTTTTCCCAATCTAGAAAAGATGTTATTAATGAATTTTTCCAAGAAACAACAAGTTTTTTGGAGAAATACGTGCACGAAGGTAAAGTAGATTATGAGCAGGTAAACAAAAATATACCAGGGATTCAGAAAATTACTGGTATGGTGCAGAATTTAGAGTATGACGAAATGAATGACACAGCAAAGGCCTTATGGATAAATATTTATAACCTCCTGGTTATTCAACAGGTGGTTGAAAACTATCCCGTCAATTCTCCCATGGATGTGAAGGGATTTTTTGACCAAAATAAGTATGAGGTGATGGGGCAAAATCTGACTCTCAATGAGATTGAGAAAGAAAAATTACTTGAAGTTTATCATGATGCTCGTCTGCACTTCGTACTCGTTTGTGCAGCCAAGGGATGCCCGGTTATAGAGAAATTCGCATACAAACCATCAAATTTGGATGCGCAACTTGATCGTCAAACAAGGAAAGCTATTAATGACCCTGATTTCGTGAGAGTGGATAAAAACGAACAAGTTGTTAATGTTTCCGAGCTATTTAGATGGTACAAAGAAGATTTTTTAAGGGAAGCAGAAAACATTCTTACCTATATAAACAAGTACCGGGAAAAAGAAGTTCCACCTGGTTATTCTCTTAAATATTACTCATACAACTGGGAATTAAATAACCTTGATGGGGAAGTGGATAATGGAGAAAGTAAGGATGTGGACTTGCAATCCTATACTCCTTCAGCATTGTTAAGGAAAGGCCAGTGGGAATTTAAAAATTTTAATAACATATATACCCAAACCAGTATAATTGCTAACAATGGCATTTCAACCCAAAAAACAGGTATAAGAGAAACGTGGTTTTCCTCAATTAACCAGTTTTTGTATGGTATCAACCAAAATATTAACGTCGGATTTGATGTATGGGTGAAATCCGTGAGGATTGAAAATAATCCCGGTGAATCATTTATCAATGTGTTTAAATTCGAAAACATTCCAGGTTCAAGGACAGCTATTACTGGTGTCGGTCCCAAGTTGAAAATTTCACCAATAAAGCAGTGGGATGGTTTTTCCATGCAAACAACCTTCTTGTTTCCATTGGAAAAGGATTTGGAAGGAAGGTCACCGGATGCAGAAAAATCCTTTTTATTTTTAGAGCATGATCGTTACCTGTGGTTAACACAATTTTTTTATGATAAATCAATTGGTTCAGAATTCCAGTTGTTTTTACAGTTTTCACCTTGGGTATCCTTTGTCCGAAATTCTTATCGAGAAAATCATGCATTGGAAACACCTACCAGCATTTTCGGGAGCTATTTTCCAAACAGCAAGACAACTCTCTACCTGATGACAGAATATTGGCCTACTCACTATGATAGCAATGAACAGAAATTCAGTCCATTTAATTCTTTTTTCGTGCAATCTGGTGTAGGGGGTAAATACTTAATAATTCCCGGGTTTATGGAACTTGAAGTTTTGTACACGAATTTTTGGTTAGGTAGTACCGGAAGTGGTGCTGGACAAACTTTTAATTTTGGTATCAGGTTGATTAGATAATGTTATTTGAGATGAATAAATTTAAATATAGGTTATTGATCATCCTAGTTTTCCAATTGTTTCTGCATTGGACATTGCAGGCTCAAACATACCAAGTAGTTGATGTAAAAATAGAGGGTCTTGAAAAAACCAGTGAGAAATATGTTAACAGGTATTTAGCTACAAGTCCAGGTGTGATAGTTGATTCATCATTGTTAGAAAGAGATGTGCAAAATTTAAGTAGAATATCATCCATCGCTTCAGCCAGTTATGATATAGAATATAGTAGTGAAGGTGCTACAATTCTTTTTAAAGTAGAAGAAATTGGAACTTTACTGCCCATGTTTAATTTAGGTGGAGCAAGGGAAAGTTTTTGGATATTGGCCGGGGCAAAGGAAGTAAACATGCTTGGTAGAGGGATTGAACTCGGGGCGTATTACCAATATTATGACCGTCATTCATTTATCATAGATTATCGAGTGCCTTTTTTTGGACAATCATCTTGGGGTATGGCGGGTAGTTTTAAAAAATGGTCCACTAATGAACCATTATATTGGGATCAAGCAAGGGTGCTTTATATGTATGATCATTATAATGTGGGAGTATCCGGTATTTATGAGTTTCTTCAAGAAAATTTCTTGGAAACAGGTATTGCTTTTTTTCGTGAAGATTATTTAAAATTTTCCCAGCAAGATTCTTTACCGGGGCCATCTTCAGCAGTTAAAAACAAGGCGCTTGGAAAAATAGTACTTCAACTGGATAACGTGAAATATCATTACTTTTACCAAGATGGCTTGACCAATTCAATTGTTATAGAGTCTGTTTATAACTTAGGTGCAGGTGGGAATGAAAGTCCTTTATTTGTTTTGGGATGGAATGAATTTAAGTATTTTAAAAGAATTACCCCTAAGATAAATATGGCAGTAAGAATAAAACTGGGCTTGTCCACGAATAATGACTCTCCTTTTGCCCCGTTTGTACTGGACAACCATGTCAATATAAGGGGAGCAGGAACTAAAGCTGACAGGGGCACTGGAGCAGCTTTTTTAAATGCCGAATATCGACATACCTTGTATGAAAATCATCTTGGAGCTATACAAGGGGTTTTTTTATCAGATATGGGATCTTGGCGCAAACCCGGGGGGGATTTTAATGATTTCATAGATGATGAAATATATAAAATTTTTGCAGGAGGAGGATTACGATTTATTTATAAAAAATTATATGGAGCTATTTTGAGGATTGATTATAGTATTAATCTTCAGGAATTTGGTAGTCAAGGGCTTGTATTGGGGGTTGGGCAATATTTTTAAAAAGTAAGATGTTAGTTCTTATTTCCTAGTTATAGGAAAAAGTAAACAAAGTAAAGCGGGGTTTTAGTACTAAATTGATGTTATGTCCCAGGTTCATTTTAACTAGGGAAACTAGTTTACACCTGGTTATTATAAGCAGAAAGTTTGAAAAATAGCTAAAAAGGACAAGTATAATAAGTATGGACAGGCAAAGGCCGGGTTTTTGATACTAGATTTATTAAAGGATTTTGAGGTGCAATTTACTGAATTCAACTATGAAAGTGGGTTATGTGGCTTAAAAAATGATTGATAGGAGTTATCTACCAATGGGCAATTCTATGTCTAAAACCAATTTTTAGGGGATTTCCCTGTAAGATGCTAGATTAACACTTCTTATTTAATCACCCGGGAATTATCTTGGTTCGTTTTTACCCTTATTTTAATTTTAGAACAAAAAAAAAGCGGCTACTAGAGCCGCTTTTAGATTCATATGTTAGCTAATACTTAGTTAACGATTGATTTGAAAGTTTCTTCTTCGAAATAAGAAATGAATTCAATGTCTTTTTTAGCCCTGTCTTTTAAACTAGGATCGTTGCTAATAGCTGATCTTAGGTTGCTAAAAACAAGATCTTGTTTTTGTTGTCTTGCAGAAGTTACAGCCATTAGATAATAATCCATGGCATCAGCTTCTTCAATAGCATTCAAAGTAGACATAGCACCTTCTGATTGTCCGTCAAGTAATTTTGCAAGAGCAGCATTAAAATCACTAATATTACCAAAATAATTTACTGCTTGATCATATTCAGCTTGTTTAACACTGATAATACCTAGGTTGTAGTTGACAGCATCACCGGCACCCATAGCCGAGGTGAACAATTCTTCTGCTTTTTCCAAGTCATTTTCTAACAAGGCAATTACACCAAGATTGTTCTTAACAATGTCATTTTCTTCCAATTCACTTGCTTTATCAAAAGCTTCTTTTGCAGCATCCTTATTTCCTTTTAGTAATTCAACATAACCAATGTTGTTTTGTCCTCTTACATCTTCAGGAAAGTTGTTAGCGGCAACTTTGTATATGCTAAGTTTTTTATCAAGATCTTCGAAAAGGCTGGCAGTATATAATACTTCTTCCACGTTAAGCGTGTCAGGAGCTGAATCGATCATTGATTTTAATTCTTCATCAGAATAACCTATTACTTCAAGGTCAACGATAAGTTTGGATCTTCTAAGTTCAGGAAGAATTTTTACTTTAATTTCTTCAAAAGCTTGGGATATATTTTTTATCTCCCTTTCTCTTACTTGGGGATCTTCATACATAGAAAGAACCCTTAAAATTAATTCTTTATCTTGAACATCAGATTGTTGCATTAGTTCTTTAAAGCCTTCCCAATCTTCTGGTGTTACTAGTAAGCTAAAGAATTCTTCATCGCTACCTGGTTCAATTTTTGCTTTTCTAAGTTCTTGTTTCATGTAGCGTAAAGCAGAATTCTGCCTGTTTTTAGAAAGCCTTTCGTTCAGATCGATTGGGCCATCTGGAGAAGCATAAGCTGAGATTTTAGCTTTTTTTACTTTCTTTCTTTCATTGTCTTTAGTATCTTTTAAAGTGCTAGAAAGCTCACTAACATCATCTTTCCTTAATTCTGTAGAGCGAACTTCAGCCCTATTAATTACATAATGAATGTCAGCTTCCACTTTTTCAGCCACTACCCTTTGAAATTTATCGGGCATTAAGATAGCCTTTGGAGTCACCTGGAGTAAAGCAGGGGTGGCTATAATACCTTCAGCAACCGGGTTTGGATAATCAAATGCCGGTAGAGGGTCTTTACCTGCTATTTTGGCTTCTAATTTGAATTTAAGCTGAGATCTCAGCATATTTTCAGAATAATCAACAGAAGCGGTATAAGAAGGTAAACTTCCGCCTTCGTTTTTAACAACAGGGTAATTATCTTCAACCTTTTCTCCTTGAACTGTCACTGATTCGAATGTTGCTAGTTCATTTCCATCCATATCAACGAGATAGGGTGTTACAGTCAAGATCGCTTTTTTATTGAAGTATTTTTCGGGATACGTGCCTGATACGGAAATCTCAACTTTATCAGCATGCATTTCTAAAGGAGCGGGTGTAACCGAGTAATTAACCTCGCCCACATTTTGCTCCATTTTTTTAATACCACCGCAACCACCCAGCAGGATGGCAGCTATAGTTAAGGATGAAAGGTAATTAAGCTTTTTCATAGTTCTTGTTTATTTGTTTTAAAATTTGATTTCTAAATACTGTTATACAAACTTAATAATGTTTTTATTAATTCAAAATATTTAATATACTAGAATTACTATAAAAAGTTATAAAAGCAATCCAAATTACAAGGTTTTTTTTATTTTTCCAAATATAAGAAATTTTATTTATAACTTTACATATAGGTTTATTTTTTATGATTTGATGTTCAGCGGATTATTTTACATTCTTTATCTCCATATTATATAGGGTGAATGATAAAACATCAGATACTTCTTCAATCTGCATTTTTACCGGCTTTCCTGCTCCATGACCAGCATTGGTTTGTATCCTGATCAATAAAGGTAATTCATTGCATTCTCTTTTTTCTTGCAAAGTGGCTATATATTTAAAAGAATGTGCAGGAACCACCCTGTCGTCATGATCTGCAGTGGTTACCAATACAGCAGGATATTCTGCCGATTTAGCAATATTGTGCAATGGTGAATATTGGTAAATATATTGGAATTGAACTGAATCGTCGCTGGATCCATAATCTTCAGTCCATGCATGTCCAATAGTGAATTTTTGGAATCTTAACATATCCATTACACCTACTGCGGGTAAAGCCACCTTGAATAGATCTGGTCGTTGGTTAATTACAGCACCAACCAATAATCCTCCGTTTGATCCTCCTTCAACAGCTATTTTACCGGGATTCGTATAATTGTTAGCTACCAGGTATTCTGCCGCCGCGATAAAATCATCGAAAACATTCTGTTTCTTCAATTTGGTGCCATCCTTATGCCATTTTTCTCCATATTCTCCTCCTCCTCTAATATTTGCTACAGCATAAACACCACCTTGTTCCATCCAAAAAAGCTTGCTAATTCTGAATGCGGGTGTTAAGCTAATATTAAACCCACCGTATCCATATAGCAGAACCGGGTTGTTACCATCTAGTTTAAGTCCTTTTTTGCTGGTAATAAACATGGGGATTTCAGTTCCATCTTTACTCTTGTAAAAAACTTGTTTGGTTTCGAAATCCCGGGGGTTAAATTCAACCGGTGGTTCGTAAAAAAGCGATAATTCCTTGGATGTGAAATTAAATCTATATACTGCTGATGGTGTTGAAAATGATGTGAAGGAGAAAAACAGGTCATTTGTATTTTCATGTGCATTGATATCATAAACCGTACCCGTGTTTATATCAATCTCATGTTCATATAATCCATTGGCATCATGGATTTGAAGGATACTTTTGGCATCCTTTAGGTAATGCGCTATTATTTTTCCCTTACTTATTTTACAATCGACTAATCTCATCTCCTTCTCCGGTAAGACATCCACCCATTCCCCGATCTGCAAAGTATTAATATTTATTTTGACAAGTTTGTAATTTGGGGCATTGTAATTGGTTAAAACGTAAAGATTATCACCGATATTATCCACGGGTTCATAATCAAATTTAAAACCTCTTGTTAGTTGCAAAAGGAAAGGGTTATCTGTTTTTAAATTTAAAATATACAAGTTATTACCACTGGTTGATTCCATTTCTGAAACCAGGAGGTATTTTTCATCATGGGTTGTGGATGCCCTGTAAAATCTTTTTGGATTTTCCTTATTTGCAAAAATCATCAAATCCTCTTCTTGTGAAGTATTTATTTCATGATAATACACCTTATGATTTAGGTTTTGCCGGGAAAGTTCTGTATTTCCCGAAGGTTCATCATATCGACTGTAAAAAAAGCCATCCTTGGACCAAGATATATTGGAGAATTTCACCCATTTAATTTTATCTTCAAGTACTTTCCCTGTTTTTATATTTATTACTTGTATTTCATTCCAATCTGAGCCTGATTCGCTCAAAGAGTAGGCTAAATATTTCCCGTCCCTGGACACACTTATATTGGTTAAGGCAATGGTTCCGTCCGGGGACAATTTGTTTGGATCAAGCAAAAGTTTTGGTTTGGCATCCAAAGATTTTTGAAAATACAGGACATCTTGATTTTGTAACCCATTATTTTTAAAAAAAAAGTAGAATCCTCCTTCAAAAAAGGGAGCCGATTTCTTGGGATAATTCCAAAGTTGCTCAATCCTTTGCTTGATTTTTTGCCTGTATGGAATTTTTTCAAGGTATGAAAAGGTTAGCATGTTTTGCTGGGAAATCCATTCTTTCACCCCGGGATCATCTTCATCTTCCAACCACCGGTAAGGATCTTTTACCTTATTCCCGAAATAATAATCGACTGCATTGACTTTTTTGGTTTCTGGATAATCCATATTTTGATGATTACAGGAACATAAAAATACTGCGACAGCCAGTAACAGCTTGATCTGTGCCATGCCAATTGTGTATTTTGTTTCCATAAATTACGAAAAATGCCCACTTTTATTGTGGGCGTTTTAAGGGTTTACCGGGAAAGGATTCCCGGGATATTTTTAAGTTAAATGGTTATTTTTTCTCTTCTCTCGGGGGGCGTTCTAATAAAACTTTCCTTGAAAGTTTCAATTTGCCCGTTTTTTTATCCACATCTATTAATTTTACATCTATTTCTTCCCCCTCGTTTAACACGTCTTCGACTTTATTTACCCTTCCCCATTCGATTTCTGAGATGTGAAGAAGACCTTCTTTTCCCGGGATAATTTCAATAAAAGCTCCAAAGGGAACAATAGATTTTACTTTCCCTTTATAAGTTTTACCTATTTCGGGAACTGCCACGATCATATTTATCCTGCTCATAGCTGCATTTATTGAAGTTTTATTATCAGCAAATACTTCTATTTCTCCAAATTCCCCAACTTCTTCGATCAATATGGTTGATCCTGTTTCGCGTTGAATTTCTTGGATTACTTTTCCGCCGGGACCAATTACAGCACCTATTAATTCCCTGGGGATAAGTAATTTTTCGAATCTAGGCACGTGAGGTTTATATTCTGCCCTTGGTTCCTGG
>CAZOSQ010000007.1:0-24364 GCA_964582245.1 uncultured Bacteroidales bacterium
AAATAACATGAAAAATTGACCAGCAAAAATAAGAGATTCGTTAACTTTGCTCCTTATGAAAAATCATGATGTCATAGTGATTGGTGCAGGACCATCTGGTTTATTGGCCGCGGGGAGTGCCGCAGAAAAAGGCGCACGGGTACTTGTCCTGGAAAAAATGAAACAAGAAGGACGCAAACTTTTAATAACAGGAAAGGGTCGTTGCAACATTACCAATAATGCTACCGCGGGGGAATTCATCAAACACGTGTATCCTGATGGTAGATTCTTGAGAAATGCTTTCTCGCGTTTCTTTTCCAAGGAAATTATAGAACTTCTTGAAAAACAAGGAGTGGAATGCAACTTGGAAAGAGGCGGACGATATTTTCCTGCTTCCAATCAATCTAAAGACGTTTTACAAGCTTTACTAAATTGGGTAAAAGGTTTAAAAGTGGAAATTCTAGTTGACCATCCTGTCCAGGCACTTATCATTGAAGACAAAACAATACAAGGAGTAAAATCGAACCATAAAATTTTTTACGGCAAAAACGTGATCCTTGCTACTGGAGGAAAATCCTATCCTGCTACCGGCTCGACCGGGGATGGATATGAACTGGCAAAAAGAGTCGGACATTCTATTGTCAATCCAAGACCATCACTGGTTCCATTGGAAACGAAAGGGAATATCGCGGGTCAACTGCAAGGTCTTACCTTGAAAAATGTTAAAGCCATCGTGTGGTCAAATAACAAGAAAATAGGTGAGGAATTCGGGGAAATGCTTTTCACCCATTTTGGGCTCTCCGGGCCTATAATCCTCACGCTTAGCCGCATTGTAGTAGAGGAATTGCATAAAAACAATAGCGTAAAAATATCCGTTGACTTAAAACCTGCCCTAGACGAACAAAAACTAGATGCACGCCTATTACGAGATCTTGATGATCATGGAAAGAAAAAGATTGTCAATATTTTTCGGCTGTGGTTGCCAGCAACCCTTATTCCCGTTTTTATAAAAATTTTAAAAATAGATCCCGAGAAAGAAGGTCACCAGGTTACCGCCAAGGAACGCAAGCAAACCAGGAACTTAATGAAAAATTTCACCTTCGACATTAGCCATCACCGTTCTTTTAAAGAAGCTATTATAACTGCCGGTGGTATTCCTACAAGTGAAATTTTTCCAAGTTCGATGGAATCCATGATCATCAAAAACCTATATTTCGCGGGCGAGGTGATTGACCTGGATGCAGAAACAGGAGGTTACAATTTACAAATTGCATATTCTACGGGATGGTTGGCAGGTGAATCTTGCTTAAAAATTCAAGAAACATGATATCACTCCACGATTAAAGTCAAACGGTTAATTATTGATCAAAAACAAGAATGTCATGAACATAAAATTTCATTCCCCGGTTTTAATAGTAAATGATCTTGAAACTATGAAAAACTTTTACCTGGATGTTTTAAATCAAGAAATTGACCAGGATCTTGGTAATTGCATTATCTTGAAATGTGGATTGTCTCTTTGGAGAATTTCCAATGATTATCCAATCGCGGGATACTTAGGCAGAACTTATGATGATTCTGGCAACAAAAATTTTGAGCTTTGTTTCGAAACGGATGATTTAAAAGAAGTATCAATTGGATTGGAAAAATTTAAAATAAAGTATCTCCACGAGGTAATTGATGAAAAATGGGGACAGAAAACAATTAGGTTTTATGATCCGGAAAATAACCTGGTGGAGATTGGGGAAACAATGAAGTGTTTTGTCCAACGATTATCAAAAGAAGGAATGACGCATGATGAGATAAATGAGAAAACCTCGATTTCAATAAAAATGATTAAAGGATACCTGGATAATCTTTAACTAAAATAAATCGTGTCATAGTTGATTAACGGGTTTAAAAATAACTACAAATCATTTTCCATTCTTAAAATTATTATTTTAACTTTTCCAGGGTAAAAAAAATACTTTATATTTATACCCTGCAATTAAAATATAAAAACATGGGCATTTTAAATTTTCTCGGGCATCATAATGAAAAAGATATAGAACATTTTAACCATTTAATTCAAATAGCAGTAGCTGATGGAGTTATTTCTGACACGGAAAAATCGTCACTGTATCGCATAGGTCATAAACTTGGTTTTTCGGACCAGGAAATAGAAACTTTTATAGAATCTGAAAAAAAATCTCATTTTATTCCCCCTTACGAGCTGTCAAAAAGGTTTGAAAGAATGTATGATGTCATGAAAATGATTATAATAGATGGGGTAATTGATGATAAGGAAATGGAATTAGCAGAACACCTAGCCGAAAGATACCATTTTAAAAATGAAGAAATTCCAGCCTTACTGGAATTGATCATCCAAGGGATTAAAGAAGGTAAAGATGAAGAAGATCTTTTTGAATATTATAAAAAGCAAAGAAAGTAAATATATTTTTTTCATAATTAGTGACTCTAAGAAATTCTCAAAAACTTGGTTAGATTACCATACAATGAAGTTATCCGGGTAGAAATAATTAATGATCCGGAATGATGAAAAATATTTATGGACGGAATTATTTAATATGCCCTTCCAGGAATTTCCTTGTAAGTATCTTTTTCCTTTTATAGATTTAAAACACGTTGAGAATATTCATTGGTAAAAACCTGGTTTGAATCAACTTCTTTGCAAATTTTTTTAAAGTTTTCAAGTTGAGGGTATAGGTGATGTATATCTTCGTATATCAAGGGAAAATATTTTCCCCAATGAGGCACTACACCATGCAATTGGACAAAATATTTTGCAATAAAATTAGCCATTGCAAAAAAGGAACTTGTATGCTTGGCATAAGTGAAAAAGCTAAGGGAGTAGTAATGTTTTCCAGCTTTCCCGGTCATGGATAACAAGGTGCGATTATCCGGTAGAATTCTCCTGAAGAACAATGGATAATGGTGTACATAGCTACCCTTCAATAATTTTAATTCTTCTAGAAGCCCTAGTTCTTTAACCTTGTCTTCCATTTCTCGCGGTAAATTGCGATTACCTGCAAAATAATCAACTATAGGTGAAACTTGTTCCACTACCTTTTTAATTTTATCTGCAGGAATAAAAAGTTCCATCTCGATGTGTCGGTATAACTCATGATGAAGGGTCAATACACTGGTACTTTTGTCACTGATGATCCAGGGTGTATCAAGCATTGCCGGGATTTTTTTCTTGTAGAGGTGAATGAATAGGTCATTCCGGGGAAGAATATTGACAAAGAACTTTATGATTGCATGAAGGAGAACATCATTCATAACATATTTTATCATCCTGTATAATAATCTTTTTACGAGGAGACTTGGCTTTTCCGATCTTTTTCTTTGAAAAACATAAAACTTCCAAGAATAGGGTATGTACAGGAATTGCAGTAATGGAAAAATTTTTTCCGCTTTTACTATATCATTGATATTATTGTATGGCCTAATACTTTCCCGGACGAAATACTCGGGTATACATTTAATTTTGACTTCTATAACAACCCCCATACAACCCAAATTACAGCGTGCTGCTTCGAGCATTGGCCCTTCACGGAGGGTCAATAACCTTGCTTTTCCTGTACCAGGATCATAATTTGCCAAGGTGATCTCCTCGATCATGTTTGACATGCTGCTATCTCCTGATCCATGGGTTCCAGTGGCAATCGCACCAGCGATAGTCTGCTCAAATACAGCTCCATGTGTTGGAAGAGTATAGGGATGTATTTTTTTAATAACGTGTTTCAATTTTGCCCCACCCCCAATATGGGCATATACAGGGGATTCATTTTTGTTTAGCGAAACATAATTTATATTCTTTAGGTTAATCACCACATGTTTAGAGCTGGGAATATCACTCCAGGAATGCAACGATCCAATGACCCTGATTTTATCCCGGTTATGTTTCTGCAGGATATCTAACACTTCATCAACCCTTTGGGGTTCATAATATTTTTCCGGTAAGAACCTGTTGTTTTTACCAAAATTCCGGGTATATTTTCCTGTAATCATCTCATTTAACTTTAATATTCATATATTAAAAAAAACAAGAGATTAATGGTATTTGTTAAAAAATCGATACCTGACCCGGCAATCATGGAAACCGGTATGAATTAACCTGGTTCATCCGGCATTTTTTTTAACATCCCGTACCTTGGGTGCTCATCAGGGTTTTATCCGGTTTTATTCATCAAAACAACATAAAGGCAAACCATTCTAAATTAATTATAATACTGATGAAATCTTCACGCTCTTCCATGCTGGACTTGGTAGCCTGGTTACATTTGGAAAGAGAGAAAAGAAGATTATCAGATTGGAAAGAAATTTTGATTCAACATGTCATTTTCGTCATCCACCGTTTCATATCCAGTGTTCAACTGGAATACCTTGTACCATTCATTCTCAAGGACGATTTCCTAAACCAGGTAGAAGAAGAAGTTTTGATTTCAGTCATTGCAGAAGTTAAACCTGTAAATTTCCAAGATTCTGTTTTGGTAAATTTCAATCTTGAAAAAAACATGGCCCTGCCCTGGAATAACATGGATGCTTCCCCCACCAGCGGGATTACCAGGGACAATTTTATTACTGCCACCGGTATGCCCTTGAAAATGGAAATTTCACCGGCAGGGAATTGGAGCGGTCAAAATGACTATGGTATGGTAACGGGCGATAATTCGGGTATTTATCCCGATTCGATCATGAAAACTTCGTGGTACGTAGAAAATAATACTGGCATTATACGGCTAAAAAATCTTGATCCTGCCTTTGAATATAGCTTTACCCTTTTTGGCAGCCGATCGGGTTCAGGAAACCGGGTGATCCTTTATATCCTTAAAGAAGACACACTCATATTGAATGCTTTACAAAATACATCTAATACCGTGAAGTTTCCAGGTATCAAACCTTTTAAAACAGGTACTATAGACATACTTGTACAAAAACACCAGGATGCTTCTTATGGCTACCTTAACGCAATGGTATGGTAATCGGAATTTCAGGAAAAACCCAATCCAAACCGCCTTACTTACCTACCGAGGTGAAACCTTTGCAAAAAAATACCATTGGTATTATCCCAATCCTGCCAATGATTATTTCCAGGTTCACTCGTCAGACCCTGTGCAACAAGCCAGGTTATATACCCTGGAAGGCAAATTAGCGAGGCAGACACAAGCCATACCGGGGAAACCCGAAAAAGGGGGTGTATATAGTAGAAATAATAATATCCTTGGACGGGAGAAGGTACAAGGAAAAATTGGCAAAACAATAATTACAGACCTTTGATAATTAAATTAAACAGATGAAAAAACCTCATCCCTAAGGACAAATTAAAATTAGGTACAAAAAGTTTAATCTTATGAATACAGCTACAGATTCTAAATATCCTTTAACATGACTTGATTTTGCTTTTTAAATCTATTTTGATTTCAATGATTCCATCTTTGGATTTTCCCGACAAGTTTGGCTATAAATTCTGTAGCACCTTTACCAAAACCGAAATATGATAAAATTGATAATTCAGAAGTAAACTGGATAAAACTGAACAAGCAAGGCTGGATTTCGAAAATATAGTAGAATCTAATGATTTATAAGTTATTTTTGTTTCCCGATAGGATACATTAATTATTCATCTACATATCAGGACAAGGGATCTGGTGAATTTTAATCCGTTTCTTGGTCTTAAACTCGTAGATAAGTGAAATTTCATGTGCTCCACCGGAATATCTTTTATCTACTTGTGAAGTACCTCCCGTGTTTCCTATTTTCACTAGGTTAGAAATTGTAAAGTCATAGCTATAACCAAAACTAAATCTTTCATCAATCTTAAAACCTGCCAATAAAGCAATGGCATCTCCCCGGTGGCTATTTAAAAATGGTAATCCTCTATACCATAAACCAAATACAACCGGGTTTTTCCTCCAATATAATCCTAGGTCTAATTGATTATTGCTTTTCTGTTTTTTGAAAGAATAAGCGAGAGTAATTGTTTCATCTATAGGGCGTAATAATCTAAATTTCCTATATAAGGTTAAACCACCAAAGGAGTAATAAATAAAAGACAAACGATCATCCTTACCAATGAAGTTTGGATTGGGTTTACGCAGGTGATTAACACCAACCCCTACCCATATTTTTTCCGAGTAAAACAATACGGAAGAGTTGAAATCAATATCAGTGGCCCTATTATCATTATAAAAAGCAGGATCAATAGTTGTATTGTATTGTAAATGATCTAAGAAGATTAGTTTTGAATTGTTAATCCCGGTGAAAAAATAACTCATAGACAACCCGGGACGACAATTCCAATAATCATTTATAGAAAAATCATATGAATAGCTAAGTCCGACCAAAGTATAGGTATAATTAGCCGAACCAGCATCATCGCGAACAAAATTAACACCCAAGCCACTGTTATAATTAGCGAAATAATGGTCGTATGATATAGAATAAGTAAGATAAGTCCCTGGAATGTGAATATTGGTCCATTGATCACGTACTGAAGTAGCAATGCGATGTTGCAAAGTAGCACCTGCAAAAGAAGGAGCTAAATAAAGAGGGTTTGCATAAAACTGTGTGAATTGTGGATCTAATTGGGCTCTTGTAGAAATAGCCAAAAGATTAAAAAAGAGCCACAAAATGATAATCCTTTTCACGTTAGTAGATGTTTGAGTTTTTATCTTTTTTATTTTCCTGCCCGCTTTAATTTCTTGGCAAATGTAAAAAAAATCAATTACATATTTAAATATACTAATTTATTATAGTATTACAAACAGCAGTGCCTAATATTTTTTTAGAATTTAGCTCATTAATAAAATAATTTCCATTTTCTATATAAGAAACAATCCAATTGTCATAATCGTTTAATGAAAATATTTGTCATGTTAGATTGTCGATTGTAATTCACCACGTGTAATGGTTCAAACTATCCCCCCTAACTGATTGAAGATGTGCTTCAATTCTTGATTGAAATAGTTTTACCCGGGAAATCAGTCGTAAAATGTTATTAATGAAGCTTATTTCCAATAAGATGTATAAATTCTTCCCTGGTCCTGGCCTCTTTAAGAAAAGCACCTGTAAATGCGGAAGTTGTAGTTACAGAATTTTGTTTTTGAACCCCGCGCATAATCATGCATAAATGCTGTGCTTCGATCACCACGGCCACTCCAAGAGGTTTTAATGTATCTTGTATACAATCACGAATCTGTGTGGTTAGTCGTTCTTGAACTTGCAACCTCCTGGAAAAAGCTTCTACTACCCTTGCAATTTTACTTAATCCAGTAATGTAGCCGTTTGGTATATAGGCTACATGTGCCTTTCCAATAAAAGGCAATAAATGATGTTCGCATAATGAATAAAGTTCAATATTTTTAACAAGTACCATTTGTTGATATTCCTCCTTGAATTTAGCAGAATTTAAAATTTCCCTTGGATCAAGGTTATAACCATGGGTTAAATATTGAATAGACTTGGCCACTCTTAATGGTGTTTTTTGCAATCCCTCTCTATATGGGTCTTCTCCTACCAGTTTTATTACATTTTCATATGATTTCCTAAGATCCTCGGTAATATGAGCATCGTATTGCTCAATTTTTGAGTATCCTTCATCCCCATTAAATCCTACAGAATCATTAATTACCTTCATTTTTCTACTTTTTACCAAAAAATTCAACATAGTTATTTTCCGTCTCTTCCAGCCTTATGCAATGCAATTGTGCCCCAAGTTCGTTAATTTCCCTTTCTAATTCATTCCAAATGGCCATTGCCAGGTTTTCGGACGAAGCTATTTTGTTTTTCATAAAAGAAACCTCGAGGTTGATATTTCTATGATCCAATCTTTCCACAACCTTTTGCCTTATGACACCTCTTAATTTTTTTAAATCAACAAGATAACCTGTAACTGGATTGACTTCTCCTTTTACAGTGATTAGCAAAGTATAATTATGCCCATGCCAATTAGGATTGGAACATTTTCCAAATATTTCGAAATTTTTTTCATCATCCCACTCCGGCTTAAACACACGATGTGCTGCATTAAAATGTTCTTTCCTTGTAAGATAAATCATTTCTTTTTTTATACAAAGTAACTAAAAAATTATAAAAATGTTCGTTTTAATACCAAAACATTATTTTAAGGGTCTTAATCTCATTCAATTTATTGCTAAGTTTAAACCTATCTTTGCAATTAATGAATTTGGTATTCTAAAAATAAAAAGTAAAAAATAAATATTCTTTATTGACCTCCAAAAAGACAAGGTATAATGATTAAAAATGATTTAACGTTAGGTATTTCAAATTGCCCCAGCCATCCTTATATTTTAAATGGGATGATAAATAAAACTATAAAGACCAAGGCAATGGACTTCGAGCTTATTGTCGCGGATTTTGATAAACTTCATGAACAGGCGATTCAACTGGATCTTGATATCATTGTATTAAATTACGGTGGTTACCTTGATGTAATGGAAAGTTACACGATGCTTCAAGCAGGAAGTTCATTTAGCCGGGGACCCGGTCCCATTTTGGCCAGTAAATACAAGGTTTATCCTGACGAAATAAATGACCTTAAAATAGCCATTCCCGGGAAACAAACCACGGCCTACCTGCTCTTGAAAATTGGTTTTTCCAAAATACAAAATAATGTATCTTACCTTTATAATGATATAGAAGAAGTAATTTTAAGCAATGAAACTGATGCGGGTTTAATCATGAACGAGTGCTTGTTCAATTATGAAACATACATGTTTAACAAAACGCAAACACAGGGGTATAATAATTCCTAAACATGTATGTTCCATCATACCAATTTAATACAAATTATTATATGATGAAAAAAATGGATTGAAGAAAATTATTGATTTGGGTCAATGCTGGTGCCAAGAAACAGGTTTACCCGCTCCATGGGAAGGCGTTGCGGTTAAAAGAAGTTTGACGGGAGATTTACAGGAACACTTGAACACGCTTGTAAAAGAAAGCCTGGAATTTTCCATTCAATACCCGGAAGAAGGATTTAAGTTTGTTAAACAACACGCCGCTAAAGTAAAGAAAGATACTCTTACAAGGAATCTCATTCATAGCAGGATAAATAATTATTCCAAGGACATTAAAAACCAGGAAATACGTGCAGTTAAAAAATTACAAGAAAAGGCAGTAGAAATAGGTTTTTGCAAAGAAAGCCAAACATCCTTTTTTTACAAGTAAAAAAATTCTTTTACTTTTACTGAAAAAATAGTCAAACGGGATGATAGTAATTACAGGAGCAGCAGGATTTATTGCCAGTAACCTGGTAAAGAAAATGAATGATGAGGGATTTGATAACCTGGTACTGGTAGATGACTTTGATCGGCCACAAAAAAAATACAATTACCAGGGAAAGAAATACTTGACGTTGGTAAACAGGGAAGTTTTTTTTCAATGGTTGGATGAAAATTATAAACATATTTCCTTCATATTCCATTTAGGGGCTAGAACAGATACAACTGAAATGGATGAAAATATTTTTAATAAACTAAATTTAGAATATAGTCAATTAACCTGGCAAAAATGTTCCCAATACAACATACCTCTTTTATATGCCTCATCTGCTGCGACATACGGCCTAGGTGAATTAGGATATAAAGACGATCATACTGTAGTGGATAAGTTAAAACCTCTAAATCCTTATGGCCTTTCTAAGAATGATTTCGATAAATGGGTATTAAAACAAGAATCTACCCCTCCTTTTTGGGCTGGCTTAAAATTTTTCAACGTGTATGGCCCTAATGAATACCACAAGGGACGAATGGCCTCGGTTGTTTTTCATGCTTTTCATCAAATAAAAAATACGGGTAAAATGAATCTTTTCCGTTCACATAAAGATTCTTATAAAGATGGGGAGCAGAAACGTGATTTTATATACGTGAAAGATGTGGTTGACGTGATGCACTTTTTATACGTCAACCAAAATAATCCCGGGATCTATAATATAGGCACCGGGAAAGCAAGAAGTTTCCTTGACCTTGCGAATGCCACCTTCAAATCCATGGGTGTTCCTGCTCATATCAATTTTGTAGATACACCCGCAGATATCCGTGACAAGTATCAATACTTTACTGAAGCTGATATGAGCAAACTAAGATCCATAGGTTACCAGGAGGAATTCTCCTCCCTGGAAAATGGAATTCATGATTATGTGACCTCTTACCTAATTCAAAAAAATTATCAATAATCTTTATACTAAAGAAACTCTTAAACACCTTGTGTTACGAAATAAACTAGCAAAACCGCGACAAGTAGCTTTAAGTTTCTAGATCTTAATTGGATGCAAGAAGTTTATTAATCCCCTTTAGCCTACTATTTCGTGGTAAAATAATCTTTTTTATCTTGAAATAAAACATTAAAAGTGGTCATGCTTCCATAACACCTAGTGATATATTGCTGTAGATCAACCTTTTCTTCATCAGTTAGTTTAAGATGTTTATTAATATTTTGTTCAAGCACCCTTAACTTATCTCTCATCATTACAATCTTATGAAAAAAGGTCTCTATTGGCACTTCCTTTGACTGTACACCCTCTTTACCAGGTTTTAATATCATTGTACCCCCAGTCCATTTTTCACCAAGCTCTACATTTTCCTGCAGTGCACCATATTTATCAAGAACATGTTTAAGTACTTCCTCTATTTCAGAAATATCAAGTCCCCCCTTGCCAACTTCAGCTACCTCACCGGTTTCTTCCAATACTTCCAATTCTGGTGAATTCCTTGAAATGCTCATTTTTCCAGCTTTATGGAAAAAAATTTCATAATTGGTTATATTTACTTTGCTCACTAAGCCTTCCCCGTAAAGAGAATGATCGACCCTCGTGCCTGGTTTAAGTTCTTTCATGATAGTTTAAATTTAATGATCAAAAATAAACGAAAATAAAAAAAAAATATTTAACCAGGCGATAAATAGCGAATTGAGACTAGTGTCTTGTCAATGATAAAGCGTCCTGGGCGTTTCAGCCACTACGCCGGGTTGAAGGTAAATCCGATGCGCTTTAATACATGTGACGCGTCACTAGATAAAACTTAATATTTATCCTTTTTCAAGATAAATGCACTTGTTCCGAAACATGTTCTATACAATATCGTAATAACAATTGGGAGAAATATCTTTTTTTAAAGCATTATTTTAATTTTCAGTATGAGGTCTTTACTGCTTATTATTATCATTTTATATTTACCAATTGCTTTATTCTGCCAAAAAAATACCCATAACTTATCAACTTCCTTGGCAAATTACAAAATAGATAGCCTGGGAAAAAGAATTCATTACCTTAAAAATAAGTTGATCGAAACAAAAAGTGATCCATTAAACCATTTTCGTGTCCAATCGGAACTAGATATTACAGAATTTAAGCTTAAATACGAAAACTATGTTCATAAGGAAAGATTAGAGGAGGCGAAAGATTTTGTCATGGAAAGCATCAATAGGGCTAAAAATAATTATCAAGATAACCTGGTTGAAATTTATGATATGTATTATAAGGATATCCTGGAAAAGATTAAAAATCAACGTTTAAAATACCAGGCATTATTTGAAAAAGAAAAAAAATTCCGGAAATATATAGAACCATACATGGATGAAGGAAGTGAAACCAGCTTAAAACAAGCTGATTACATTCTTGAATTGGCCATGAATTATGCCAAGGAACAGAATTTCACAACTGCAACTGAATTTATAAAAAAATACAAGGACCAAGTTGAAGCCACTTTATATGACATGGAAACTAATTATAATTTAGATGAACTTACCAATAAGCAAAAAGAATTTGAAAATGTTTTTACAGAACTTACTTCATCGGATGACCTGGATAAATTCAAAGAAGCCCAAAATTTGATTAATCACTGCCTCTTTTACACTGAAAGGGTAGAAACTAAATGCGGTCATGAATATTTTAAAACACAAAACAAAATATTAGAATCCAGGCTAATAAAAAAAGAACAAGAATTAGAAATATCGGGAATGATAAAAGGAGGACTTGTTGCAAAAAAGCAACAGCCCATGGATGCTTTAAACGAGTTCGGGATTTTCAAATTTTATAATAAAATTATAGTCATTGGCCGTTTTAATCCTTCAAAGAAAGGAATGAGCGAAGTAAATTCAAATGATTTACGGGTGATGAAAGGAATGGCAATAATGAATGCGGATAAAACGCTGTTTACATTCATCCGCAGGAACGTTGAAGAAATTAGTGACAAGACTAAAGTCATTTATGCCTACCTGGTACCTTACCTTGTGGAAGGAAAACATCAATGGTTCATGCCCATTAATAGCGAAGGTGAACTTCAATATAGGGTTGCATATTCATTCGTCCATAGCGAAAAGCTAACAGAGAAAATATTGAATGAACATTTAAGACCTATTGAATTCAAAGATCCCAACGATGATGATAATGATGAGGAAGTAGATGTAGAAGAGAAAATAAAAGAAGAAGAAAATTCTCTAAATCCTTAAATAAAATCATCAAGGATTCCGGGAACAGTTATTCCACCCTATATTCTTCAATCTTATTCTAAAATGATAATCCTGCCTTCTATTGAAAAATCTTTAAATTTAAAGTGGTTTCTAATCCAATTGAAAGTATCATGCCTATAAAAAAAAACATGGGTAAAATCATTTTTATAATACCATGAACCAAAATCAATATTATCCATGTATAATTCAGTCATGCAATATAATTTCCCACCGGGATTCAAAATATCCCGTAGCAATTTGAATTCCTTAAAAGGGTTATGAAAATGTTCAATCACCTCGGAACAAATAATATAATCATACTTTTCATTTAACAAACCTGGTTGATCGTAAAAAAAAGGATCATATTGTTTAACATTTAATCCTTCTTGGAACAATAGTTTTGAAATTACAGGTCCTGGCCCAGCACCATAATCAAGCCCGAAATGTTTTTCGTTAAAATCCCCGAGTATTTTCTTGGCAAGGGGTGATACAAATTCCCGGTAACCTATGTCATTAACATCATTGCAGTGTTTCTTGTACCGGGAATATTCATCATCTTTACCGGGTAAAAAGTCTATCCCGACAAAGATGCCTAAACATGAAGAACAATTGTAATACATTTGCTTCCTTCCCCGGAAAAACAAGTTTCCAAATGAACTACAAAGAGGACATACTTCTTGTTCTTTTATCTTTATATTCATCTATTGTATTTCTAACATATTTTAGCATTGAGACTTTATAATGCCAATAAAAATCCATATCAATAAATGTCTTTTATCAAAACGACTGGGCCATCATCAAAATCTAGCATGGCATTGATAATTTTTACTTTTTCATACATGCCAATATCTTGAACCCTAATATCACGTAATTTAATAATTCCTTCTTTCAGTAGCCTGGCCCTGCATGTTCCGGGTAAAAGGCAATTTTTTGGAGTGTACCAATCTTTACCATCATTAAATAATATATTTCCAGCTGAAGTATCAGTTAAAAAGCCGTTTTTCTCGATAATTATATCATCGCAATCACCTTTTTTTTCCAATAACTGGTTAATGGTTGATCGATCCGAATATTTAAAACTATAATCAAAACCCTTTCCCGCGACAACTTTTAAAGTTTTAATTTTTCTTGGTTCATAAAGTTGGTACTCCACCTTTTTAATTATATCATCATATAAAATTCTACATTTTACTATTCCTCTTTTAAAATCCACCGGAGGCTTAATAAAATCCTTTAAATTAATATTTTGATCATTTTTTCTCATTACAATTCGAGTCCTATCGAATCTTTCTTGGTGAAAAGATAAATTGCAAGGCACTCCATCAATTAATTTTAAAGACTCAATAAACTGGTACATATACTTTATCAATTAATTCATTATACTCATCAAGTGGTTTAGAGAAACAAGTAATCCCTCCCCCGCTTTTGTAAAAATAGTCATTTCCTTGCTTTTCAATATACCTGATAATAACACAAGTATCAATTTTATTTCCATCATAAATCCCAGCAATACCTGTGTAAAACCCTCTTTTATATCCTTCAGCCATTACAATTACCTGGAGGGTTTTACTTTTAGGCGCACCGCTTATGGAACCTGCCGGCAACAATGAAAAGAGGATATCTCCAAAGTTTTGCTTCCAACCTTTTTCCAGTTTACCCCTAATTTCTGAACTAACTTGGTAAAGTACCTTATGATTGGTCTTAATTTCTTCAATGTACCGGTATCTTTTCACGTGAACGTTCCTTGCTACCATGCTTATATCATTTCTAATAAGATCCACGATGGTAGCATGTTCTGCCTGTTCTTTCTTATCATTAAGAATAATTTCCCTTGCCCCCGGAATGGCAGCATCAATAGTTCCCTTCATCGGGTGGGAAGAAATTTCACCAGCCTCAATGGTAATAAATGTCTCCGGTGAAAAAAAGACCATGGAATTCTTGTAGTATAATTTATATTTGGCCCTACTTTGGTAAAAAACCTCATCAAGGTCTACATTTAAAAGTATTTTGGTGGGACAAGTCAAGTTAACCAGGAAAGAATTCCCGTATTTAATATTCTCCTGTACGAGGTCGAATTTTCTTTTATAATCCTTGTAACCAATAGGGAATTTTTGAACCTGTATCTTTTTGGGTAGATGTTGTTTTTCATAATTTTTTTTCCCGTTAAAATCAAACAGTAAATCATGGTTATTCAATAAATCCAGGGGCTCACATACAAAATTTTGCTGATCATAATCAATCATGAACAAATAAGGGATATTTTTTAAAGTAAGTTCATTAATTTTTAAAATCAAGCTACTTTTCATATGAATCCAATGGTTTTAATCCAAGCTCCTTACCCTTCTTCAGCATATAGTTGATGGCTTCTTCCTTATCGTTGCTAATAACACCATCTAGTATGGCATCCTTTATGGCCATTTTAATAATTCCTATTTCTTTTGATGGAGGAAGATTAAAAATTCTCATAATCTCTTCACCTTGTACCGGGGGTTGAAAATTTCTTACACGATCTTTTTCTTCCAGGTCTTTTAACTTTTCGCGAACTTTTTTAAAGTTGGCCAAATGTTTTCTAACGGTATTTGGATTCTTGGAAGTTATATCAGCTTCACAAAGATCCATCAAATCATCAATATCATCACCCGCTTCAAACAATAACCTTCGCACAGCTGAGTCAGTTACTTCTTCCTGGGATAACACTATAGGACGTAAATGAAGGGCTACCAGTTTCTGAACGTACTTCATTTTTGGTCCCAACGGGAGCCTTAACCTCCTGAAAATATCAACAATCATCTTGGAACCTATAAAGTCATGACCATGAAAAGTCCATCCTTGTCCCTTTATGAATTTTTTGGTCACTGGCTTACCTATATCATGAAGGAGAGCAGCCCAACGTGTCCATAAATTTCCTGAAACATTGGAAAGTTTATCCAAGACAGCCAATGAATGGTAAAAATTATCTTTATGACCTTTACCTTCTTTCGTTTCTACACCTTTTAATTCATCTACTTCCGGGAGAATTATTTTCAATAATCCAGTACTTTCCATTAATTGGAAACCTATGGAAGGAGAACTAGATAACAACATTTTATTTACCTCGTCTGCAATTCTTTCAGCAGATAAGATATTTACCCTATCCTTATTTTCATTTATGGCTTTTAATGTATTCTCCTCTATACGAAACTGAAGTTGCGTGGCAAACCGGATCGCTCGAAACATGCGAAGTGGATCATCAGAAAAAGTAATACCGGGAGATAAAGGGGTTTTAATTGTTTTATTTTCGAGATCTTTTAACCCCCCGAAAGGATCAATAAATTCCCCATAATTTTCTTTATTTAGGCTTATAGCCATTGCATTTATTGTAAAATCCCTTCTTTTTTGATCATCTTCCAAGGAACCGGTTTCAACCAAAGGTTTCCTTGATTCTTCCCGGTAAGATTCTTTCCTTGCTCCAACAAATTCAATCACGTGATCCTGGTATTGGATCATGGCTGTACCATAATTCTTAAAAATATTTACATTTTTTATATTAAGCAATTGTGCTGTCTTTTTGGCCAATTCTATCCCACTGCCAACCACAACCACATCTATATCTTTAGAAGGTCTATTTAATAAGAGATCCCTAACAAACCCTCCAATAACAAAAACCTCGGTTTGATCAACGCTGCTGATTTCTGAAATAATTGAAAAAACCGGGTGTTCCAGGTGTTTTCCGATTTGTACTAGATTTTGTTTTTCCAACTCGCCCATTTCATTTATAAAATAATTCCCTTGAGTCTTAAAAAAAGATTTCTTTTTATTCTTGTCCTTCATGTTTCCTTTTCATGAAAGACTTATTAAACTTGGATGATGTAACAAGTTCAATGATTTATTCCGTCCAAAAAAATCATTTATTTTTTGTAATCTGCGAAATTAAGAAAATAGTTCATAAGAACCAATGACACTTTTAAAGCATCTAAACTAAATTATTTTTTATTTAACCTCTTGTGATAAATATAACAATTTCATAGCCATATTTCTACTAAATTCATTTTTCCCGGTTAAAAATACCAGGATATAAAATAGTTCCTAAAACTTTTCACCCCCTGCGTTGTTAGAAATAAAAAGATAGAATATAATTAAAACTGGAGATATTATGATACAGCATTTAACTTCCCTCGAATTTAAAGAAAAGGTTTTTAATTACGAGGTTAATCAAGAATGGAAATTTGAAGGGGAAAAACCCGCAGTTATTGATTTTTATGCTGATTGGTGTGGCCCCTGCAAGATGATTTCTCCCATTTTAGAAGAATTGGCAGAAGAATATGATGGAAAAATAGATATTTACAAAGTTGATACGGAAAAAGAAAACGAACTAGCAACTATGTTCGGTATTCAAAGTATCCCTTCACTCCTATTTGTTCCAAGGGAAGGACAACCCCAAATGGCACTAGGAGCCCTTCCAAAAGATACTTTTAAAAAGGCTTTTAAAGAAGTTTTGGATGTGGAATAAATATATATTGAACCCCTGGTTTCAAACCAACCTGAAAAAAACTATATTTTTTCATTATTTTTTTTATTTTTTTTTTGTCAATTAAATTTTATTCATTATCTTTGTTTCATCTAACAAATGTTTTTTTACCTTTTTAGGTTCATTTGTCACTTCATTTTAGGGTTTTTTGTGCCTCGCCGCCCGGCGAGGCTTTTTTTTTACTAAAAAACCATATTATCCTGCAAATCAAAATCAATATAATACCAAGGTTTTATAATAATGTTTAGTCCGCGAAACTTAGTTGCACAGGGGTAACTCACGAAAAAAAGTAATATATAGAAATCTAATATTCTTTTTAAATAAATATAAAATCTTGGAAAGCACCTGTATCACCTACCCTTTCAAAGGTAAAGATCACCCTAAATAGGCGAGACCTCTTTAATAATTTTAAAAAAACAGGTTAAAACTTTCTAAAAAATACTTTTTTCAACTGGATAAATCCAGTTGTTCGGATAAAATAGCCACATTTTCTTCCATTTTATTTTTTAACTTATTTTTTATACTTGTTTTAACTTCTTTCATTTCTTCATTCATTCCTACAGGATAAGAAGAAGAATTTTCAAATTCCTTATAATAAGATGGAAGCTGTTCTAATCTTTTTATGACGTAATTGGCTATTTCATTCACACTTGTTTTAAATTGGCTTTTTCCATTTTCCATTACTTTTTTTGAAATGTTTTCCTTGGAAAAATATTCAATTTCTTTTCCTTTGCCGGGGATAAACTGGTCGTATAATTTTGTCCCTGGTTCGCTTCCCAATGGAGTTATTAAATCTGCCAAAAAAAATCCTTGTTCATTAAAACATCTATAAATTTCCTTTCTACCGGGCAAAGTACTTTTTCCAGGATCATCCGAAATTTTCATCCTAGGTTGTTGGTCAAACATGGATAACTTGTAAACCCCATCTAATGCACCATCAGGCTGACCCGTCGTTAACTTAGTGCCCACACCAAAAGAATCTATCGGGGCATGGTTTTCAAAAAGATATTGAATTACATGTTCATCTATTTTGTTGGATGCAACAATCGAGATATGCTGTAATCCATTAACATCTAGCATTTTCCTGGCTGATTTACTTAATTCAAGCAGGTCGCCACTATCTAACCTTATTCCATGCACCTTGATCCCTTCTTTTTCTAATTCCCTGGCTGTTTCAATAACATTAGGAATTCCACTTTTCAGGGTATCATAAGTATCCACCAACAATATAATTTTTCCCTTGGTTGTCCTGGCAAAATCTAAGAAAGCTTGTTTTTCATTTTCATAACACTGGATCCAAGAATGTGCCTGGGTTCCAGAAGATGGTATCCCGTACATTTTAGCAGCCAGTAAATTTGAAGTGGAATCTGCACCTCCAATAAATGCTGCTTTACTGGCAGCCAAACCACCCAAATCATGGGCTCTTCTCAAACCAAAATCAACCACAAGCTTTTTTCCCGCGGCCCTTTTCAATCGAGAGGCTTTTGTTGCAATTAAACTTTGAAAATTTATAATATTTAATAAAAGTGTTTCTATAATTTGTGCTTCAATAATATTTCCCTCAACTCTTAATACGGGTTCATTAGCAAAAACTATTTCCCCCTCGGAAACTGAATAAACAGTTCCCGAAAATCGAAAATTTTCTAGATACTCGAGAAACCTCTCGTCAAAACCTGATTTTTCAAGGAATTCTATATCATCACGACTAAACATTAAATTTTCTAACATTTCCAATAAATCCCCTAATCCCGCAAAAACAGTATAACTTCCACCAAAAGGAGATTTCCTGAAAAAATAATCAAATGCTGCAGGAACATCCTTTTTACCATTTAGAAAATATCCTTGAGCCATGGTAAGTTCATAATGATCAGTATATAATCCCGGGTAATATTTCAATAAATCCATAATGGTTATAATTTTTTATTACTATCTTCTTTTTCACATGTTTCTTTATCTTTACAAGCACAATATGAATCTTTCCCCAGGTCATGACAAGACCTATAAGGAAATCCTCTTTTACCTATTTTTTTACTCATCAGTAAAAGAAGTAAAATGATTGCCACTAGTATTATCGCTATTATTATAACTGTCCATTCCATGCAAATTATAATGCATTAAAAATGCCATATTATAATATTATCTAACCTTTTTAAAATCAATGAAGTTTAATTTTATGATGTATGTACCGTAGAATATATTCCACAAGGAATAAACAACATGAGCAAGATAAATGCTTTTTCATTTTGATATCAACAGCTTTTTTACCTATAAAAAGTTTTTGGCATACAAAATGTAGTTCTCCAGCAAAACAATCAACCCTAACAATCATGACAAAAGAAGAAATTGAAACCCTTATCGTGAACGGTTCAATGTCAAGTTCAAAAAAATCAGCAGCATATTTTGACATTGGTGATTTCTGGATCATTCAAGGTGAAGAATATCTTTACAAGATTCCTAAATCAACAGCTCCCGGTGAAAAATTAGTAAATCATGAAAAACAATTATGTGAAATCGAATACAAGCATCAACAAATATTATCGGGTAAATCATCCACGAGCCTAATACCCGTATATCAAGATTTGCGGAAGAAAAACAAGATTATAGATTATGCGCTGGTAATAAAAAAACCCAATGAAGAAGAAAGCGCAAGTTACCTTTTATCCCAAGGGGAATTTAAAAGAAACCATTTGAAGAAGATTGTAAAAAAAATATCCAAGTATCACGGGCATTTGGATAAATTGAACAAACAGAATTCTCTAGAATGTATTCGAACAAAATTTTTAAAATTAAAGAAAACCAAAAATTTTTTGAAATTATTGCATATTCCCCATTCTGAAGAAATTATCCAAAAAAATATTGACACAATTTTTATTTTTTTTCATCAAAAAGAAAATATTTTAGAAAACTGGCTTCAATCCCGGGAACAGTATTTGTTTAAAAATAAACTAAGTTTAGACTATATTTTTATTAATGGCCAGGTGCAAATTATTAATACAGAAAGTAAAATAAAAAACCCTCAAAAAGGAGATGGCCTCTATGACATATCACGATTAGGTTTTGAATTGGATGAACTCGGGGAAGAAAAACTGGCCCAGGATCTCCTATCTTATTATATTAAAAAGGAAAAATGGAGCGAAGATACAGGTATTGTACAAATGGTCTACATCCTCTATAAACATTTAATTGCTCTTGAAACTACGTGGGATTTATACCACATGTACAACCAAGTGATAGATCCAAGAAAAAAGAAAAAAATCATCCTTCGAATCAGGATGATTTTATGCTTGGTTAAAAATTATACATCATTTATTTTTTCAAAGACAAACCCTTAAATATCAAGTTTATAATAAAGATAAAACCTCGTTTTGATCTATAATTAAATCATTAATATTCGATTAAAAATCGGAATATTAATTTGCCCCTATTGCTCTATTTCGTTATTGCTTCAGAAGAGTAAAACTTCGTGGTTCCATTGACGCCTGGTTAAAGCCTATAACAGGTAAGATAACAATATAATGTATTTATCACAATATAGAACCACGGCTATAAATCATTTATGATTTATAGTATTCGCGTCAATTGAAGTGAGACATCGAAAAAAGTAGGTTAGAATATTACATCGAAAGTTTTTGCCACGAATGCACGAATACTAATGCTTATAATTCGTGTATTCGTGGCTATCTTTCATGATTAACACGAATCTCTTCCCGCTTCGCGGGAAGAGATTCTGAAAACCATCAAGTCTAATATTTATCTAATGTTACCGTAATTCAAACAGGAACGTTCTTAGCCTTGGCGGAACGGAATTCCTAGAAAGCGAAAACCTAACCCCCACTATTCTTCAAAATTTTTCCAATTTATTTTTATTAAATCTACATCGTGAATTATTTTCCACAGTACCGTGTATAAATTATACTGTATATTTCTTCATGTAAGATTTTAATACCCGGGTATGGATTAGGGAATCTACTACCTTATTCATAAAAATATCTAAATCATTATAATTACGGCTTGTAATTAACCCCTTATCAATTGCAATCTCATTATCAACCCATAAAGCCCCCTTCTTTAGTAAATCATCCTTATACTGCATAGGAGAGGTCACAAATTTCCCCTTAATATCATCTAATTCAGAAATGACTTGTGTTCCATCTGATATAGCTGCAAGAATCTTGTTGTTATAATATATTTCGTTGATAAAATCGATGGAAAAATCATCACTTATTAATTTATATGAACTGAAAGACCCTCCCGGAATTATTACCATTTCATACGACAAGGGATCTGATTTCAAAACATATTCATCAATTCTTTCAAATAAGCCCTCAACTGTATAATCAACATCAATTTCATTCTTTAAAGAGGTATAAGATCTTACTTCATTTTCCTCGGGGGATATAATATTGTATTCTATTCCTGCATCCCCTAGCCTGTGCTTGATACCAAGATACTCATTTTCACTGAATCCATTGGCCACCAAAATTCCAACTCCTTTACTATCTTGTACCATATCTCAATTTTTTAACTGTTTTACCTACTACATTTTCGTGCCAATATTCTCATTTTTTAATCCTGTTAACAAATGGTTCTTTATCTATCGACACAAATTCCCAATGAGTTATCTTTTATCTAGTACACAATAAATTATAACCACAGGGAAATGTTTGTTATAGTTAATTCTTATTAAAAACCCTGCCAAATCTGTCAAAAAAATGATAAATTCTGGCATATATTTTTCACTTACTAAAATTCGAAAAGAAACTATTTTCAATTACATAAAATTAATTATTAAAATATGATTAGGTGGCTAAAAAAAATAAATCAATTCCTTGGAAAAAGTAAAAACCAAGAAAAAAATGACCTGCCAGGGGAGCAAGATTCTTTTTCCAAGGAAACAAGATCCAATAGGTTTCACAAAAAAGATAACCCGGTTTATTCTTTCGTAAAAGAAACGAGAAAGGAACAAGATGTAAAACATATTGTCCAAGATGACTCCAGGAAAGCAAAACCCAGGGAGAAAAATAAAAAATAATTTAATTAATGGTACCCGATTAAAAATCGGATTATTGATTTTATCCTCGATGCTCACTTTCGCCATTGCTTCATGAAAGTAAAACCGGGTGACCATTTATTTTTTTTTCGCTAAATAAGGATGGTTTAACACCTTATTCAATATATGGGATAGTTGTTCCCGGCTATAATTATTCTTATTTTTTATTCATGAAAACGGTTACCTTCCATGTTCCCTTCGAGATTCGCTTAGTTGTTGCCTCACAAAAAAGTTGTTCCTTAAAGGTACTTGATCCTTAAGGATAAAAGGTTTCACCTAAAGAAAAAATTCATAATTACATCTGCCATTCTATATCAATAGTTATCAAGCTTTTATAGTTTTTTTTTAAATTAAACCGGGCAGCGATGATAACTTATAGTTATAAGGTAGGTACTTTGTGATCCATATCTATGGGATAAACCGCACCGGTAATATGTTTACTTTCTTCGCTAGCTAACAATAAAGCCACCTTAGCTATTTCATTTGGATTACCAGGTTCTTCCACCATTAAATTTTCAGAATATTCATCGGGAAAACCTGTATAAACTGAATTTAATAAAATCGGTTTAAGTTCACTATCCACGGGCTCAGGAAAAAGGGTATTTATCCTTATACCACTTTCAAGTAATTGTTCCGCAACCGATTTCACCATACTAAAAACACTAAATTTTCCTGTTACATGGAGTGGTGAAATCTTATTTAATTGATTATGAATAGAATAAGAAACAATAATATTACCCTTATTCCTCTTCTTCATTTCTTCTATGTTGTACTTTAATCCAAGCCAAACAGACTTCAATGAGTTTAAAAAATGTTGTTCAAATTCATCCTCTTCAAGATCTGTTAGGGATATAGTTGATATTTCATCTTCCACATTTAAGAAACATATATCCACCTCGTTAAAAATTTCCTTGGCCTTGTTGATATAAGATTTCGTGCCATTCAACGAGTATAAACTTGTTGAAAAATAGTAAATATCCTCCTCATCAAAACTTTCCCTGAAAGATCGTAATTTCATTTCATCATCGCCAACCAATAAAATTCTTGCACCTTGTTTCACGAATGATTTTGTAGTTGCCCTACCAATGTTCCCCGTGGCAGATGTAATAATGACTGATTTATTTTTTAATGAAGTTTCTTTCATGATCCTGTAATTAAAAAATACAATAAATATATACTGTAAAGTTCGTGCCAATTTTAACTGGGGTTTTTAAAACAAGGAAAATTTAACTTACTGGTCATTCCTATTAATCATGTTTATTTTCAGAAATATTCTCGCTTTTTTTTGATTATAAAAAAATGTAACTTTGATGATTTAAAACCAATAACTTTACCAAGCTTAAAATTATCAAGCGAACCTCGGGTGTTTCCGGCACAAGCTATCTGTATTCAATTAATAATTTTTATGGTGGAGACTTAGCTCATATTTGCTAAATCATGGCTCAGAAAATATTAAACATATGGATGAAGAAATAAAGTTAAAATCTTATTAAACCTTGAAATTTAATTATACCTCAATGAATATTTTCTCATTATTACCTGTGACTGATCTAATTGAAGAAAGTTTTAAAGTGGAAAATGCATGGATCAAACTTCTTATTATTTTTACTTTTTTAGCAGCTATTTTTTTTATAGCCTATTTTATAACTTTATCGGTTCTTAAACAGATTATTAAAAGAACCAACCAATTTTCATTAATAGAATTTCGCAAACATTTAAAATCTCCTGTTTTTTTCACACTCATGGTGGTTTCTGTTCTTATTTCCCTGCTTTTAATGGAAAAAGAACTAGGTAAGATAGGTGGTCTTCAAAATTTTTTCGGTATTCTTTTAATTGGGAGTGTAAGCTGGTTGCTAATTAAATTCACCAGGGCTAGTAGGAATATTTTGCTAAAAAGGTATGATATATCTCAAAAAAATAATCTTGTTGCCCGAAAAATGACTACCCAGTTTAGGATCATTGAAAGGATCATCGTTTTTCTTATAGTTATTATAGGCTTGTCTCTTGCTTTAATGACTATAGAAGAAATCAAAAGGATCGGTTTGAGTTTGTTTGCTTCTGCCGGTATCGCGGGTTTAATCCTGGGATTAGCCGCTCAAAAAATTATCGGTAGTGTTCTTGCCGGGGTGCAAATAGCAATTACTCAACCCATAAGAATAGAAGATGTGGTTATTGTTGAAGGAGAATGGGGATGGATAGAGGAAATAACCTTAACTTACGTGGTCGTAAGGATATGGGATAAAAGAAGATTGGTGGTACCTACCACTTATTTCATTGAAAAACCTTTTCAAAACTGGACAAGGGTATCATCTGACATTCTTGGGACAGTTTATATTTACACGGACTACACT
>CAZOSQ010000008.1:0-2144 GCA_964582245.1 uncultured Bacteroidales bacterium
TGCGAATCATTTATTCTTAAATGTTGATTTTCAACGTTTAGGTCAGGAGTTCTGATACTATTTATGGCTAAATGACAGATTAATATGATATAGTGAATTAGAATAGTTAAACAAAAAAAGCGGAACTTTTATAAGTCCCGCTTTTTTTGTTTTAAATATTTCTCTTAATGAATGATAATTTTGTCTTTCAATATTTCCCCGTTAATTTTCACCAAGAATATTCCGGGATCTAATGATAATTGTAAGTTGCTTTTATTTGTTATGCCGGAAAATACGACCTGGCCAGTTATCGATATAATATCTATGATGACTCTACCCTTGGGAATATTGGAAATTGTTACATTTCCCGTGGATGGATTTGGATACAACTTAACCAATTCTGTGAAGCTTGATCCTATACTCGATGGTTTGGTTATTTCAACCGGGTCTTCGGTCACTGGGCCGCAAGAATTCGCATCTGTAACATGGATGGTATAGCTTCCCGCGGTCAATTCCGTGAATGAATTGGAAGAAACTTGCCAGTTGTTACCATCTATGGAATAAGAGTAGGGAGGTGTGCCACCAGTTGCAGCAATGGTGATAGTGCCATCACTTGCTCCCTCCCCGGAAACATTGGTTGATTGGTAAGATATTTCCAGTGGTTCGGGTTCATGGATGTTAATAGTATCATATACAGGACCACATTGATTTTCATCCGTCACGGCTATAATGTATTCCTCTATGCCGCTAAGAGCGAATAACCCGGAAGTATTTGCCGTGGAATCGGGATTATAAGCAATATACCACAGGGTACCCGTCCCACCGGTTGCTGAAATAGAAATTGCCCCGGCATCATCGCTACAGGATAAAGAATCCGGGTAATTTAAGGAAGAGATTTGAATGGAATCAGGGTTCGTGATTTTAACATTAGATCCCATCTGTGCGCATCCTGTTGATGTATCTTGCACGACAATTTTGTAATATCCATCTTTGAGAGAAGAAAAAGCACTATCCATTTGGAAATTTATTCCACCATCAATTGAGAATTCGTGATCATTTCCGGTAGTATGAATGATTATTTTACCATCCTCGAATCCTGCACAAGAGATATCTGAAGAAATCACCGAGTCAATTGTTATTGTTTGAAGCGTATTGATAATAGTATCCACGGATCCTTGTAAAACACAATCATTGGTATCTTTGATAGCAATTTGATAAATACCGGCCAAGAGAGAATCAAACATGCTACTTTCCTGGAAAGTAATCCCGTTATCGATTGAATATAACAAGTTCGATTTCCCACCATGTCCCCCGGTGGCATAAATGTTTATTTTACCGTTTGCTGGATCACAAGATGTTACATCTTCAAGTTTGACCGAATCTTCGATAATTTCAGGGGCGCCGGGTATTTCGATGTTCCATGATTTCGAGCATTGCCCATTTGCATAAGTTGCTGTAAGACTGTAGTGTCCACTAGGTATTCCAGTTAAATCTTGTGTTTCCTGGTTATTTGACCACATATACGTGACATCCGGGGGAGTACCGACCATTTCAATATCTATGGCCCCGTTTGTCGAGTAAGTGCATGTTGGCGTATCAACGTTTACAATATTAAATCCAATGACGGGACAACCCTTGGCATAAAAATAATTAGCCGCGTTTGTCGAGGGTAATTTTTTATATTGTGAACTACCTATGATCATTGAATCCGAGTATTGATAGCCTGTTATATTAAAAAAACCAATGCCATCAACATCTATTCCCTTCCCTTTATCAAGACTGTTCCCGGGTGTCCTAATGGAAACCGCTCCTATTTCATTTCCCGAGGTGTCAAATGCAGCCACGAAAGGATCATTGTCTGTAAGATCGCCCGTGATTAGGGTATCCATGTTGAAAATTATTTGCGAGGCAAATGCACCCGTGATATATAATTTTCGATTTTTAACCAATGCAATTCCTTCACCATAATCTTGGTTCAATCCTCCTTTTCCTTTTAGCCATTTAAGGTGTCCGTCAGCATCATAACGGGCTATAAATATGTCTTTCTTGCTAATGTTTTGCAAGGCAGAGGATGGTACATCTTGTATTGAATCCATCGTGAAACTTCCGCTTTCAAATTCACCGATGAGATAAGTATTTCCCATAGGGTCGGTAACTATTTGTTT
>CAZOSQ010000008.1:2244-23814 GCA_964582245.1 uncultured Bacteroidales bacterium
ATTATCAATGGCAAGATTTCTTGAACTAAATTCTATATTAGTACCTTTTATTTCTTTTTTCCATTGCATGTTTCCATCCGGGTCATATTTGATTAGGAAAATATCAAATAGCCCAGAAGTTATCAGCGTGTCTGGTCCACTAATAAGGGTATCCAGGTACGAACTCAATGTGTAAGAATTCCTGTTTGCATCTGTTATAATAGCATTCACGGGAGGTTGAAAACTAAAATTGGTGGATTGTAAAACATTAGAATTTTTCCAAAAATCCTGGGAAAAAATTTGAAAACACGAAAAAACTAGCATAAACGTTGTAAATATTCTTATATTTATCATGGTTTTTAGTTTTTGATTACCAATATGATTTTGTACGATAAATTAGTTAAAAGGTTTAAAATTAACAAATTTTATGATAAAATTCACGGGAATACTATCATTTTGTCCCCGGGAAACTAAATTCCCACCAAGGGAAATGCTTCCAGTCCATGATAATTTGCCTGGATACCAGGATGATCATATCGAAATACACCTGGAAAATGACGTGGAAAATCTTTATATCGACAAGTCACTTGGTATGGTTACCGTTTTTGCCGGTAGATTGGACAACAAGAAAGATTTATTAAAAAAATTGGGAATAGGTAATCAAAATTCAACTGGGTACCAATTTATAACAAAACTCTACTTGTTAGAGGGTGAAAAATTTGTAAATAACTTGCTAGGTGATTGGTCTTTATTAATATGGGATGGAAAAACCAAAAAGCTTTTTGTAGCAAGGGATCATCATGGCATAAGCAATTTATTTTATTACTTGGATGATAATTATTTCCTTTTCTCGACTTCTTTAAAGAACATTCTTGTCCAAGATTTTGTATCGTTAAAACCTAATATTCCTTCCCTGGTTAAGTTAATGAGCGGGTTTTTTGAAAATGGGATAAATACTTTTTATGAAAACATATTTCGCCTTCCTCCAGCTCATTTTCTTACAATTGGCTTAGAAAAAAAAATTACCAGGGAACAATATTGGTTCCTTGAGAAAAGAAAAATTAGGTATAAGAATCCAAACGATTATCATGAGCAATTTTTAGAAATTTTCAAGGAGTCTGTTAGTTGCCGGATTAATAATGGCAAACCTACTGGAAGCTTTTTAAGCTGTGGGCTTGATTCTACCAGTGTAACATCAATAGCGGCTACATCCCGGGAATTGGATGGTAGATCATTACATACTTTCACTTCAATACCAGCAAATAAACAGGAACCCTTCTTAGGTAATGTGATTTTTGACGAATCGGAATGTGTGAAAAATTTTGTAAGTCAATACACAAATCTTAAGCCTCATTTTTTGTCATTTGAAAATACGGATATTCTTGGTTCTGTTAAAAAAATATTCCAGATTCACCAAGAACCTCTTTTTGCAGTATCGAACCAGTTTTGGATTCAAGGGATCAATGAGTATGCCAAGGATTTAGGAATTTCTAACATGTTAACCGGGGCCAATGGTAATTTCACCATTTCATGGCCATCCTTGTTAGATGGAAAAAAAAGTCCAAGCCTACCCCGGCTAATGAAAAATAAGCTGAAAAGATCTTTTCTATTTTCCTCCTATTACAAGCAAAACATGAGAGACCGGGTATTGAAATCTTCATTGTTGGTGGATGGATTGAAGAATGATGTGAATGAGAAAAAACTCCTGGATGAATTCTTGTTAACCAACTTGATGACATTGGAAGAGCAGAGATTTAAGCTATTTGCACCGGGGAAAAGCTGGCTTGGATCGATTTTGCACCAAGAAGGTCAACATTATGGCCTGGAATATTTAGATCCGACTGCCGATAAGCGGGTGATAGAATTTTGCTTTTCGTTGCCAGCGGATATATTTACCAAGGATCATAAACATAGGCTCTTGGTAAGGAATTCAATGAAAAATATTTTACCGGAACCTATCTTGGCAAATAAATTTCGGGGATTGCAATCCAGTGATATCGGGATAAGGATACAAAAAAACATGCAGCAATTCTATGATTTCTTGGTTAACTCGATGGAGAATAAATGGGTGAAGGAGATAGTTGATGTTAAGGAAGCATTGGATTTGCTAAATAGGATGCCAACGATGCCCCAACTTGATATGCTAAAGGTTGCAAAAAAAATTATGCGTACCATTATGATTATTTATTTCTTAGAACAATTCTAATTAAATTTCGTTATGTAAAAAGATTTTTTTAAATTTGTTTTTGATATTATTAGAAACATTATTAATGAATTTAGCGAAAAAACCAAATCGAAAGGAATGGCACAAGCCTAGGCTGAAGAAACTAAGCTTTATCCAAACTGAAGCAGGGTTTGAAGGTCCAGGAGAAGACGAGTCATTTGCGACTAATTTTAGTGCCTCGGCTTAATTTCCTATTGGAATATAAAGTTTTTTTTGAATTTTAGTTCTTGTTGAAAAAACTTAAATTTTCCACATTGAATCCAGGCGTGGGCTTCCATCTTGATATCATCATTAAATACTCCCAAGAGAAGAAAACATTTAATTCCTCGCTTTTTCAACATTTTTTTTGCTGCCAGGGATTTTACCAGGCAGGTATGTTTCCAGGGTAAATATTTTTCACATCTTCTAATATTTTTGAATACTTCATTTATTGTTTTTTCATCATTTACATCTAAATCCCACGGTTTATTGCAATCTATTCCCGTATAAGGTTTTCCCAGCCACCTGTAATAAGTTTTTAAAGGAAAAAAAAGAGTGACAAACCGGGTAAATGCCGTAAACCAAGCTGCTTCAAAAAACATTAATTTGCTTCTTGCAGGTAATCTTAAAAAAATATAGAATGACTTACTTGTCAATGGATATGATTTCGTTAAGTAGTAATTCGTCCAAATATTCCAAGGTTTCTTCCCGGCAAATTTGTTCGTCCACGTTATATTCTTTTTGCAACACGGCAACAATGTCAACTATTTTCATTGGTTTCCCGAGCATTTCCCATATCCTGGTTCCAATATCATCCAAGCCGTAATATTTCCCGGAATCGATACTTAGAAGCAACACTTCATTATCCACGTTTCCTTCTATCAAACCTTCTTTTCTTTTTATTCTTGTTTCTAAATTGATTCTTGTCATAATTAAATTTTAAAGGTAACCAAATCTTTTCATTATCTCATGATGGTCTTTTTTTATTTTTTCAACTTGATCCTTGGTAAGTATATTTTTCCAGTTTCCCGATGTTCCCCTGTTAAAAAACTGTTTGGTATGAGAAATCTTTTCTTTAAACCCTTCTTTTTTCTCCTTTTCATGTAGATTCTTGAACTTACAATTTACCAGGGTCAATTCAAAAGAATTCTTTTCAAAAGGTATATCAAGAAAATGGATTATTTCCTTGAACGATTTTCCCGGAGAATCCAGTAAGTCCTCGTATCGAAAAATTTTAACAGGTAAATTAGCTAGATCAACCCAACTTTTCACGTGTAAACTCCAACTCATTAACTGTTGGCTTATTTGAGTCCCTAATTTATGGGAGAAACTGCAAAGTTCCAGGTTTTTGGACATCAATTCAATGGTATTATCAATTGTTTTTCCCATGTGTTCGGCAAAAGAAATTACAATGTCCAGGGGATTTCTTATAATGTATATCACTCCTTTAGTAATCTTGCCCGGTACAATGGGTAAATTATCATTGGTAAAATGATAGGCATCATGGATTTTAAAATAAATCAACTGGTTATTTTTAGAAGAAGAGGATATTTTCTCGTAAACTCTTGGTCTTAATTCTTCTATTTCCCGGGGGGTTAAATCTGATGTATTGACTCCCGCGTATTCATCTAAAATATTTCTTGAACTAGCGATGGGAATATTGTTTAATAGGTTGAAATCTGCATGCTGGGCATCATTTATGTAGTGTGCCAAGAACATCCTTACCCATGTGTTTCCTGATTTGGGATAGGAGGCAATCCAAACAAAATTTTTCTTATTCTCCATCAAGCCCGGAATTTTGAAGTATTAAGTGATACATTTCTTCTAGATGAAAACCTTGTTCAGGGCGATATATCCTGTAAATCTTAATTTTGTTAACGAGATCATTTACCTGGATGAAATTTTCCTGCATCAATTCGAATCCCTTGATGAAATGAAAACGATACATGTTGCTTTTTATGGCTGCGAATTTTTCAAAGCCGGAAAGGGGCATGATCTCAAGTCCCGGAATATTTCGTATTCTAATTTCATAAAAGGAATGAACCGGGAATGTACTATTTTCACCCTTGGAAAAGGGCACGTAATATTTTCCCAATTTATTTCTCATGAGATTAATTTTTTCTTTGTCCAAGGAAAAATAATCGATAGTATCTTCCCAAAGTTTTAGAAAAGGATAGGAGGTATGGATGATACATTCCTTCATTTCATTTTGTTTAACCAAGGCAATATCATCTGTAACAAGTTGATGTTTTTTATTCACGAAATAAGCAGCCAGGGTTGATTTGCCCATACCGGAGACACCCCCGAAAATAATTGCTTTCCCATTAACTTCCACCGCACTTCCATGCAAAATAAGCAATTTTCTTTGTTGGAGTAAAGCTCCCAGGATGGTGGAGTATATGAAAACACGAACATCCAATAAATCTGCACCTGGCTCATTTTCTATAATAATTTCCCGGCCCTCTTTCACGAGGTACTTGGCTACCTGCTTCATTTTGAATAGTAACTTACCCGGGGCTGCTTGAAAATATATTCCCTCGTGCTTGGCTTCCTGTAGCAATTCAGGCACTTTGCCATATCGAATATAAACATCAGCTTTTTCCCCGTTTTTACCTTCTTGTAGTTCGGGTAAATCCAATTCAGAGTGAAAAACTAATCCAAAAGCTTTATATATTTTCATCATTACCTTAAATTTACAAATTTAATAATTCATCAACAATATAAAACATGTCAATCCTCCCACGGAAAATATACATGCCTAAGGAAATGAATTATGCATTGTTGATAGTGAATGGTCACCTGCAGGATCCTCCCGGTGATCTTAATTGGCCATTATTTGTTAACCTATGCAAACGACACCGGTTTATTCCCCATCTTTTTGAACATGGCGAACAAATAAAACAATTTTTCCCCCCGGGTGTTGTGCAGGATCTTGAAAAAGATTATCGTATTCATACCCTTTATCATCTTGGTGTTGTAAGGGAAATGGTAAAATTAAAAAGATTATTGGATCAAAACGAGGTTAAATGTTTGTTTTTCAAGGGCCCCGTTTTATCTATCCAGCTATATGGCCATTTGAACGGACGTTACTATCGTGATTTAGACGTACTGGTTCAAGGGAATCAATTGGACAGGGTGTTGGATTTAGTAAAAAAAGAAGGCTGTGAGATAGTGAAACCGGGTTTTGAACTTTCCAAAAAGCAAAAGATCTTCATGTTTGAAAGAGCCAATCAATTTACAATCAGGGATCCTCGCTCGGGCATTTACATCGAAATTCACTGGAGACCTTTTAATAATAAGTATTTATTTCCATTTGAATTTAATGATTTATACGAGGAATCAATAAAAGTAGAGTTACCAGGTACAACGGTGGAAACTTTTTCCAATTGGCATAACTTTTTATTTCAATGTTGTCATGGCGCTTCCCATAGGTGGTTTAGGCTTATGTGGTTAAAAGATGTAGCGGAATTATACCGGGAAATATCCATTTCCAAGGATATTGTTGAGGATTTAAATCTTTCAAAAATCGTAAACCAATCCCTGGCATTGGCACAAATATTTTTTCATTTAAATCCAAAAATAGATATAAATGGCAATGATAATTTGGTGAAAGGAGCATTAAAGGGTATTTTTCTCGAGGATGAAAAACTAAAATCAATTGGGGAAACCAAGTTATCAAATATCTTTTACCAGTTGGGGCTTAAAGAAGATATAAAATACAAAATACAATGCCTGAAACCATTTCTACCGCATTATGATGATTGGAAACTGGTAAAAATTCCCGACAAGCTTTTCTTTTTATATTTTCCATTGCGGCCTTTAATTCATGTGTATAAGATTTTAAGGGGTAAGATTGGCAACAGGTAATGATTCAAACATGTATCCTTCATCTTGAAAATATTTTAAAGAATTTTCAAGGCTGATTTTCATGTTTTTTTCGGCTTTACAAGAATCATGGAAAAGGATAATTGATCCCGGTTTCGAACATTTTACTACTTTTTTATAACACCTGTGTGCCGAGATTTTAGGATTAAAATCATTGCTTAACACGTCCCACATGATGATCTTATATTTTTTACTTAAGACGTTAATTTCTTTCCTGGAAATTCTGCCATGTGGAGGACGAAATAGTGGAGAGTTGATATATTCATTGGCCAATTCAATATCTTCCAGGAATTGTTTTTCATTTTTAAATAAACCCCTTACATGACTATAAGAATGATTTCCCACGGAATGTTTTTCATTCAATATATCCTCGAATAATTTTTGATTTCTTTCAACGTTTCGACCAATACAAAAAAAAGTTGCCTTTGCATTGTATTTACTGAGAAGATCCAAAACCCAGTGGGTTATACCGGGTATTGGACCATCATCAAAAGTTAAAAATAGTTTTTTCTTATTCACAGGGACTTCCCAAGTTAACCGGGGATAAATCCTTTTAACCACCAAGGGTGTTTTGAAAATCATTTGGGTATCTTGAAAAGTATTGTTGTTGATATTGTTGAAGAACTTGCATTGTTTTTTCTTGCAATTCTTTCTGGTTATACCTGCCTAAGATTTGCGCTAAGTTATTTAGGGTATACATATAGCTAATTCTTAAATCGTTATGTACGCCCCCGGCATCTTTTTCTTTCACGCTCAAATAGTAGGCAATATTGGCACTTTCAACCTCCAATAATCGTTGAGCCATTTCAATTGCTTTTGCTTTCTTGCCCAATTCAAAATAATCTCGTACCATAGCGATATTGTAATAATTATAAGGGAGTTTTTCATGCGGGATCAATTCTTCGGCACGATTAAGAACGGCAAGGGCAGAATCTTTTTTCCCTTCTTCGATCAACGAGGTAGCCAATCTTGAAAAATTACCTCTCATATTAAACAGCATTCTCCTGATGGTTTCATCCAAGTAAATCCCCGGGTTTTCTAAACCACCCCATTTAAATGTATTCATCATTTTTTCATATTGCACGTCCGTATTCATTTCACCTATGCCATTTTGCCTATCATTCGATTTGACAGGAACAAGTTTATAAGCCAGTCCACTTAATTGAAAATAATCTGATAGATTCATAAAATTTTCCGGCGATACGGTTATGGCGAAATATACGGGGCGTTCCCAATTATTATTGGCCAAAATATCAAGTAAAATAAGCTCGCTTTTGATAATATAACTCTTGTTAATTTTCCACTCAATGTACGGGACAATCCTATTTGCCAGTTTTTGTTCTACAGTGCCATTTTTAAGAACTTTTTCTTTATCAACCGGTAGGCGCAATGACCGGGTGGGAAGATAATCCACCAATTCACCGGATTGGCTCCTATGTTTTGTTTGTTCTTTATCGCTACTGATAAACATGATGGCTTTATCCAAATCCATTGGTTTATTCAAAATGTCGGTAAGAAAAACAACGTCCCTGGTTCCTTGAATATATTTTTCAGGCGTCATGGAAATAGGCAATGGTTTGGAATCATAAGCTTTCCTATGCATCTGGTTTATATACCAGTCTGCACTTAAATAACTTAAATTAACCACCCTGACGTCAGTTCTTATTCCTTCAACTTCTTGAGCATACCAGAGGGGGAAAGTATCATTATCCCCATTGGTAAAAATAATTGCATTGGGTTCCAGGGATTCGAGGTAATTATGAGCAAAATCTCTTGCCATGTACCTATTGGAACGGTCATGGTCATCCCAGTTTTCATAAGCCAAGATGGCCGGTACTGACAAGGAGACAATCAATGCTATACCTGCGCTAGCCATAGATGGTAAACGCTTTGAGAGCTGGTTATATATCCATAGCACGCCAAGACCTAGCCAGATGGAAAAAGCATAAAAGGAACCGGCATAAGCATAATCCCTTTCCCTAGGTTCACGAGGACCCTGGTTAAGATAAATCACGATGGCTATACCTGTAAAGAAAAAGAGCAAGGTAACGATGGAAAAATCTTTTTTATGCTTCTTGTATTGAAAAAAAGCACCAAGTAATCCTAAAATTAGGGGAAGGAAATAATAAGTGTTCCTGGCTGCATTATTGGCATACACGGGTGATACCTTATCTTGGTCACCTAGTCTTATTTCATCAATAAATTTGATCCCACTAATCCAATTTCCATTTTGCACTTCTCCAAAACCTTGGATATCATTCTGCCGTCCTGCAAAATTCCACATGAAGTACCTAAAATACATATGTCCTATCTGGTACTTGAAGAAGAATTTGAGGTTATCGCTAAAAGAAGGGCTTCTTTTTGGATTGGAATAATCATATTCCACTTTTCCTTGGCTATTTGTTTGGGTTTTATACAGCTCTTTTTCCTGCATACCCGTCCATTTCATGTATTCCGGGATATGATGTTGTTGGTTACTGTACATTCGCGGGAAAAAAGTGGTAAATTTACTGTCGTATTTGGCTTCTGTTTTTTTCGGTGTCCTCACGTATTGATCTCCTGCACGCATGTAAGAATGTTCTTTTTTTACATGTTCTTTAACCGGAGCATTAAAATATTCTCCATAAACAAGCGGGCGATCCCCATATTGTTCCCTGTTTAAATATCTCAATAGGGAAAACATATTTTCAGGATCATTCTGGTCCATGGGTGGATTGGCTGAAGATCTTATCACGATCATGGCAAAGGAAGAATACCCTATTATTACCACCGCGTAACCTAACATAGCCGTATTAAGCAAAGCATGTTTGTTCCAAGCCACGTAATACACGAGGAGGAAAACTATGGTAGCAAAAAATAGGGATAAGAATAAACTTCCAGCGCCAACCAAGAATATTAATGCTGCTGAAAGTATAGAAATTAGGAGTTTATTATTTTTTTGTTTATAAGTAAAATAAATTCCTGCTGTTAAAACAGATAACAGTAGTATAATATAAATAAATAGCCCGGTATTAATAGGCAACCCTAATCCATTCACGAACAATAACTCGATCTTTGATGCCATTGTAGCTAATCCCGGGATAACACCCCACATAATAGCGGATAACGCTACAATTGAAACAATAGAGGTAGCAAATATACCTTTTTTAGAAACCGTGTATTTTTTAAAATAATATACAAAGACAATGGCTGGTATGGCTAATAAATTCAATAAGTGTATACCTATTGATAATCCCATCATATAGGCGATAAAGATTAGCCACCGGTTGGCATGTTTTTCATCAGCCACGTTTTCCCATTTTAAGATAGCCCAGAAAACAATGGCCGTAAAAAATGATGAGGAGGCATAAACTTCTCCTTCCACTGCTGAAAACCAGAATGTATCAGAAAAAGTATACCCTAATGCTCCTATTGCCCCCGCGGCAAAGATAGCTAACTTGTTGCCTGCTGTTAAATCATCATTGGTTTTGATAAGGATTTTTCTTGCAAAATGGGTGATAGTCCAAAAAAGGAATAAGATGGTGAATGCACTTGCCAATGCGGATAGGGAATTTACCATCATAGCAGCCATTGAAGGGTCTGAAGAAAAAATTGAAAAAAATCTTCCCAGGATCATAAAAAAAGGAGCCCCTGGGGGATGACCTACTTCAAGCTTATAGGCTGATGCAATAAACTCTCCACAATCCCAAAAACTAGCCGTGGGTTCCATGGTAGATAGGTAAACTCCGGCTGCGACTGCAAATACAAGCCACCCGGTAATATTATTTATAAAATTGTATTGTTTCATTTTTGATATTTTAAAAGATCTGACAAATATAGTTTTTTAAAGTTAAATGGCCTATCAGTATGATCTTAATTTAACTTTTCTTAACCTTCTTAAAATTTGAACTCAATAGTGTTATTTAACGGAAGGATTATGATGATAGTATTTTTTAAGAATTTTTGCTTTATTATATGGGATAAACAATATGGGATAAACAGGAAAAGCCTCGTAAAGAGGCTTTTCGCTAAGAAAATATTAAGAATGTTATAGTTTTTTTATAAATGATAATATACCCACTGAATACCCGGGTTTACCGTCTTGAAAAGATAGGAATAAATGATACACTCCTGTTTTGTTGCATTGGAAATTAAACGATGGATATTCTTTCCCGGTGGCTGCATTATAGGAACTTCCTATTAGGGTATTCATATCATATAATTGTATTATACCTTTTCCAGGTTTTGAATCCGAGTTACATATGGAAAACCTGTATAATGTGCTTTTACTTAAAACCATGGAGAATTTAGCCACTGGCGGTTTTTCATCAGGACCTGCACCGGGCAAATCCGCAATGAAATCTTTTAAATAAGTTGCATCATCCCCCGCGCTGGAAGCACATAGTTCTACCAACTGTGCTTCTGTTTGAGCTTTTACAAGATTTGCCAGTGAAAAAGTACATACTAACCCGATAAGAAGAATAATCTTTTTCATCATAATAAAATTAATTTTCAAAGGTATGATGGAACATCCATGTTAATGATTTTTTTATAAATGTGTTTGTGTTTTGTAAACATGGATGTTTCATATATTATCACGGTTTAATAATCTTATTTCTAATTAATTCTGTTGTTTTAATAATGTTATTCAATTGCTCATCATTAATATGAACAATACTTTTCTCGTTTTGAATAATCATTAGCATTCCATCTTTTTCGATTGTTTCCGGCTCACCAACTTCTATGGTAATTTTAATATCATCAAATTGATTCTTGATATCTTTCAAGTCTTTTATAAGACCCTTAAATTGTTTGTCATTTTTGTAGACGTTGAGAATAAGCAATAACTGTGTCAATATAGTTTTTTGTTCACCGATAGCCTGTGCCAGGTCTTCCTGTGGATTTTCTTTAACTACTTGTGTTGCCAAATAGAGACCTTCTATCCAAACACCTGTAATTATTAAGGAACTTAAATTTCCTCTTTTATTTACCCTCAGGTAATGATCCATCTCATTGAAACTATGTACAGAAATATACATGAGTGAATCAAGATTTTCATTGTTGGTGGCCAACCTTTTTAATAATTGGAAATCAAAAAATTGCCCTACTTTAATACCTTCAGCCAATTTCTTAATTGCTGTTAAATACTCGATGGAGGAATTTGTTTTATTGTACATATTCAAATACCCGAGATCGGCGCCATATATTCCCAGGCATAAAGCTTTCATAAAACTAGAATTGTACTGGTCAATATTATCCGTGGTCGCCAGGTACTTTTTCGAAAAAGGTATATTTAAGGACTTTATAAGAGCCGCAATTTCCACCGGGGAGGAAATATTTTGTACAATATCATCTATAGCATCTTGGTGGAATTCTTTGACTCCATCATATAATACATCTTCGGGGACGTCTTCAAAGGGATCCTCTGGTTTATTGCCCGATTGACACGCAGCAAAGGCGAAGATTAATAGAAAAAGGATTTTTAAGGGTTTCATATTTTTCATATGTATTGCAAAATTAGCAAATATTAAATCTATAAAAAAATCGTGATAAACCGAAATTTATTTAAAAAACTTAATTTTTTCAGCCAGGTTAAGTAATTTTTTAAAGTGTTCGTAATAAAGTGTCACGTAAAGAAAGGCCGTTAATAACCATAAAATGGCCATGTTAAAATAAAAGGTGTCAAAGTACATCCCAAGGAATGCTTTTCGTGGTGCGAAAAAATGTGATCTGAAACTTATCTTGTTAGACACACGGGGATCGAGGTAAATCGGGTCAATCTGTTGTACTAGTCGATTATCATATTCCAGGATTTTATTTTTTTCAAAAACTTTTCTTACCTGGTCGGAAACACTTTCATTGAAATAAGCGTCTTTCCATTTATTATAGGCTTCTTGGTCTTTTTCCAGGTAATAATTTATTTTGTTTTCCCTTATCTTGTTTGCTGCTTGGAATTGTGCACTATAATAGTTTTCCATTTCTTCAATAAATGCCCTGGTGCGATTTAGCACGTTGAAATTAATTGAACCTGGCGATAGTTTTTCAATGTAATCGAAGGAAAGATGTGGCAGGTTTTCTAATTCATAATTAATTTCATTTTGGAGAAGAATAAGATTGCCTGTAGTGTAATTGATAGAATCATTATCGGAAAGGTCTTCTGCTACTTCATCCAATTTTTTATATAACTCGGGTATATAATAAACTTGTTTAAAATCGGTAAAACTTTCTTTTTTCTCAATGTCAAAGAAATGTTTTTTAAAGGCATTGTCTTTATATTGCTTGACCATTAATGCTTCATAAGACCATTTGGTTACCATGAATTCAGCGATTAAGGGAACTTTATCCACGCTTCCTACTTTGCGGTTTAGCTTATCAAAAGGAAACATGGCACCGCTTAATACCATCATTGGGATCATTAACAAGGGAATTATGATGTAAATGGTTACTGCAGAATTGAAGGTTGCGGAGATATTCAGTCCAAGCATATTTGCGAAAGCTGCTGTTGAAAATAAAGCAAACCAGTAGGCTAAAGTCATACCTTTAATTCCTAAAATTGAATTGCCTATGATAATAAATAATAAAGTTTGTATGGCAGAAACAAGGAATAAAATTAGGATTTTCGAGGAGAGATAACTGGAACGACTTAAATTAAGAAAACCTTCCCTTTTGAGTATTTTCCTGTCCCTGAATATTTCTTCCGCACTGATAGTTAATCCTAAGAATAATGCAACTATAAGGCTCATAAATATATAAATAGGGATATTTTCATTTTCCCTGAAAATGTATTTTTCAGACATTGGATCTGCAATGTACCTAATGATATAAGATAAAATGAATCCTAGGACAGGGGCTTCTAGAAGACTTAGCGCAACATATTGCTTGTTGCTTATTTTGGATAAAAAATCTCGTTTTGCGTAGGTTCTAAATTGGCTTAACCAGTTAGGAATTGCAAAAGATTTTGGTGGTGGGTCTTGTATCGTTTTTATTTTTTCGGGTTCAATATTTTTTCGAAAATGTTCTTCCCATTTTTGAGGCGATACTTTTCTTTCCTTGGTATAGTTTCCATATTCATCCACAACCCTTGTTTCAACGATGTTGAAAATAAGTTCAGGGTTGACATTTCCACATGCCGGGCATTCTCCAACTTCGCTATTGATTTGAGCATCAATTTTTTTGAAATACATAACTGCTTCCACGGGATTACCATGGTAAATCATGTATCCTCCCTCATCCAGGATAACCATCTTGTCGAACATCTTGTAAATTTCTGAAGAAGGTTGGTGGATTACGACAAAAATTAGTTTTCCTTTTAATGTGAGTTCCCTCAGCAGGTCCATGACATTTTCCGAGTCCCTGGAGGATAAACCTGAGGTGGGTTCGTCAACAAATAATATGGAGGGTTCCCGAATTAATTCAAGGGCAATATTTAACCTCTTTCTTTGTCCACCGCTAATGGTTTTGTTGAAAGGAGATCCTACTTTTAAATTCCTTTTCTCGAATAGTCCAAGACTTGATAATAATTTATTAACCAGTTCTTGTATTTTTTCATTGCTTACATCTTTGAAACATAATTTAGCATTATAATAAAGATTTTCAAAGACAGTAAGTTCTTCTATTAACAAATCGTCTTGCGGTATAAGACCTATTACTCCCTCTAGTTTTTCGACTTCCGAATGCAAGTTAAGCCCGTTTACAAGTATTTCACCCTTGGAAGGTTTCTCGTTACCGCAAAGAATGTTTAACAATGTTGTTTTCCCGGCTCCACTTGCTCCCATTATCCCCACGAGCATACCTTGTTCTTCTGAAAAGTTAATGTCATGAAGTCCCACGTTTCCATTGGGGAAAATGTATTGAATGTTATTTACCTCGTAAGATATTTTGTAGGATGAGATATCAGAAAGGAAACGGGAGGTTACATCACTATAATAAACAGGTTTTCCTTTTTGTAATCTCACCGTGCTACCTTTGGCAAAAAGGTAGATGCGCTTGTTATTTAGGGCAAGTCCATTAAGAAATACTTCCTGGGTTCCGGTATATTTAAGAAAATAAAGATCTACACTTTGAACGTGTAGGATGAAAATCTTACTATCAAGATGTTCTACTTTAATATGTTTTCCTTTATTAAATACTTCTGTGGAATCGCTGACCACGAGGATATCATTGATATCAAGATCATCTTTGTTGCTTTGTATAACAAAATTCTCGATATTTTTAAATTCTTCTTTGCTAATTTTAAAGACTTCGGCAACAGTATTGATAATTGCCATTCTTTGATCGGAAAATTTCCTGTCGGCATTAACCAATTCGAACAAGCGAACAAGAACAATAACCTTCTGGTTTTGACTGAGTGTTTTGTTAATTTTTTTGCATAGTCCAAGTATACGAACCGAATCTTTTACTGAAGTTAGCTTGATTTTTCCTGATTTTTCTTCATTAGATTTTTCTCCTTTTATTCCTGCACTTTCTTCAAAAAGGGAAAAATACTCCTTAACCTTATCTTCGTTAAGTTGTTGGGTTAGAAAATTATTGACATAGTCAATCTCGCTATCTTCGACTCCTTCATCCTGCTTGGCAATAATTGCAAAAAGTTGCATTAAAGCTTTTAAGATCTCTTCACTCATGATTTAGCTTTGGGGGATAAAAACTTATTCTGTATAGCTAATTTGCTCAAAGGGTATATCCACTATGTCAGCATATTCTTCTCCGGCTTCTTCCATATCTTCATCATCATCAGGAAAATACCATCTTACAAGCACATCATGACCTGCTTCATGTATTTCTTCAAGTTTCATGAGTATGTCAAGCAAAAGCTTTGAAGATGCCGTATTAAAATAAACGAGTTTAAAATTAAATATTGTCTTCCCTTTAGGCTTTTGTGCATATTCGTCAAGCCAATTTAATATTGGGTCATAGAAACTTGAAACATCTTCAGGCAATGAGCGACCAGACAATTCAAAAAGGTCGTTTGCTGGATCAAGTATTACATTTGGAGTGTCTTCTGTTCCTGCTATTTTAATTGTATCCATAAAAAATATAGTTTAGACTGGTTAATTTCTAGAAACTGTTGAAGTTAATAAAAAGAAAGAAGTATCATCATTAATTGGCAGAAAATGATAAATGAGTTTTTTACCGGTTTTCCTTTTAATATCAATAAAACCTAGTCCTGCTCCTCCTTTGTCTGACAGGCGTCCTTCTTTCATTTGTTTTTTATAAAGTTCCTTCAAGTCATCCTTTTCAAGCGCATTTATTTCTTCAAGCAAGCTTGTCAAATCTTTAATTCGGGAATTATCGACAGCATTTCCAGTGGTCACGCAATATTCTTTTTCACCCTTGCTAACCAAAAAGATGCCTCTTCCCGAAAAAAGATAATCATTGGGGCCAAAATCATTTGCATGTTTACTAATATTTTGAAGACATTCTACCATCACGTGAAAAACTTTTTTCTGAACCGAACCATCTTCTGCATCCTTTGCCATGTTAGATTCGGTTAACGAAGTAAATGCTTTCGTGATTTGATGGGTTATTTCACCTTCGTAAACTAATGTAATCTGATTGGCTTTCATGGATTTGTAGAATTCATAAACGAATTCTAGGAATCCTTTTACGTTATTTTTATCATAATCTTTCATAAGAAAAAAATTAATTCTCGTTTTTATTAAAATTCTATTCCAATTAATAATATATCATCTATTTGTTTATTTGTACCGAGCCATTCTTTAAAATCTTGTTCAAAATATTGGCTATACTGCGGCATGGTAAAATCTAAATGGCTTGTTATGCCCTCTCTAACCCGGGCGGGGGAATACTTTTTCTTGTCTGGTCCGCCTAATTGATCTGGTAATCCATCCGAGAAGAAAAACAATTTATCCCCGGGTTGATAGTTGATTTTATAGTTGGTGAAATTTTTTTCTTGCTTTTTCTTATGGGGAATTCCCCCGATAGCTTTTCGATCCCCCTTATATTCAGTTAATTTTCCATCCCGTATATAGTATAGTGGGCGATGAGCACCAGAATAATCTACAACTTTATTTTTTTTATTTATTTTACAAAGGGCAATATCCATCCCATCCCTGGAATTTGCATCTTCACGATCTTGTTTAAGGGTTCTCCTGACCCCGTAGTGCAACATATCACAAACTTCTGCAGCGGATAGTTCCCGGTCATGGTCAACAACATTATTTAAAATAAAGTACCCGATAAAGGAAAGTAATGCCCCTGGAACGCCATGTCCAGTACAGTCTACCGCTGCTATATAAATTTCGTCACCTTTTTCAAAAAACCAGGGAAAGTCACCACTGATCACGTCCCTAGGTTTATATAAAATAAAAGACTTGGGAAGATATTCGCGAATTAGGCGATTATCGGGTAAAATAGAGGTTTGTATTCTCTCGGCATAATTGATACTGTCTTCTATTTTCTTGTTTTTTTCTTTTATTTCTTGTTCAATTCTCTTTGCTTCGGTTATATCATGCCCTACAAAGAGAATGGTTTCCAATTCGTTTTCATTGAACTCGGGGATCGCATCAATTCTCATGATGCGGGTAATGGTCTTTCCTTTAACAGTTTGTTTTATAGTCAATTCATGATTTCTTTTTGCTGGCTCTTGTTTAATCTCTTTAATGGTATCTTTAAAATAGTTTTCCAGGATTTCATTAATTTGAACATCAATGAGCCTTTTGTTGATAATATCAGAGGGTTTTAAGCCAATATAATCTTCAACCACGGGATTTGCATAAAAGAACTGCCCCACCGTATTTAGACGAATGATCATGTCGAGCGAGTTTTCAGAAAGAGACTGCATTTTACTCTTCATCCTTTCTTCTTTTTCAGCTCGTTTTCTTTCTGTAATATCTTGCGAGTTCAATATAATCCCATTGATTGCAGGGTCTTTTAAAAGGTTTCTCCCGGTAGTTTCAAGATAAATTTTCTTACCGTTTTTCTTCATGTAGATGTATTGAATAGAAACGGATTCTTCCGGTTTATCAATGAGTTTATTAAACATGTCCTTAAAGTCAGATTCCCCTTTCCTGGATAAACGATCAATATCTTTCCCGCTCATCATTTCTTCCATGGAAAATCCAAGGATTTTAATAACGGAAGGGCTAATATAGGTCATTCTCATGTTTTCATCATAAATTGAAATTATTTCAGATGCATTTTCAAGGAGAGAATATAATCTTTTCTGGGCATTTTCAACTTCTATAATTTGTGTCTCAAGTTTTTCATTGGATTTTTGTAATTCTTCTTGTGTTGCTCTCATCTCTTCAGCATTCTGTCGAAGTTGTTCTTCATTTTCACGAAGTTCTTCAGTCATTTGCTGAGATTCTTGCAAAAGTTTCTCCGTTTTCTGGTTAATGCTGAGGTTGTAAAGTGTCCTGGCAATTATTTCACCCAACTCCTTGAGAAATTTGATGGTCATACTTGGAATTTCTTCCTCCAGGGAGGCGAATTCTATAACGCCTTGTAATTTTTCATCAGATATTAACGGAACAATCAAAATGCTTTTTGGTTTTTTATCTCCCAAAATTCCTGATGTAATAGTCATATAATCGTCAGGAATTTCTGTTCTATATATTATGTCCATTTCATAAGCACATTGTCCTATAAGTCCACGTCCAACTTTGAATTCCTGGTTGATATATTTTTTGCGGTTGTAGGCATAAGTGGCTAAATTGATAAGGGACTCTTTTTCTTCATTATAAATATATAATGCACCTTGTATGGCTTTAATATAATTAATAAGGTTGACAATTACCTCGTATGCCAGTTCATCTGTTTTATTGTGCAACCTGAGGATGTTGGAAATGATGTCTTTACCTTGGGCGATCCAATTCTGTTCGGCTTCTTTTTTTGAATTGGAAAGTAAATTGTCCTTCATTATCAAGAGAGAATTAGCAAGGACATCCTCTTCATCTTCGACCTTAAAATCGCTTTTAAAATCGCCTTTTCCTATCTGTTTGGCAAATTCTGCATTCCTGTTAATGCGTTCATCCAGTTGTTCAATTTCTTTGTTTAGTATTTCATAATCCTTCTCCCTTATCTTGTAGAATTGTAAAACCCCGACACCAAGTAAAACGGGGAGTAAGTCAACGAGAAAAATTGACGGGGAAGTTAAATGAACCTGGACTATATTTTTAAATATGCTGTTTGAATCAGCATGAAGGATGATTTCAATGATCCATACGACTATTACAACCACAATTCCTATTGCAATTGCAAAAGTTGCATGGTTCTTACCATTCTTTAAGCTTGCTTTTATATTTGATAATTTAGTTGACATATAAAGTTCTGCTTAAACTTTTTTTAATTTAAATATATGTTCACTTATATTTTGCACTGCAAATTGCATAAAATCTATTTTATCTTGACCATGTTTTTTAAAACCAGCGAATTCCAGTACTCCAACCACCGATTCTTGGTGAATTAATGGAATAAATAAAATAAAATTAGGATAACTCTCTCCTAATCCTGATACTATTTTCACGTATCCTTTGGGAATATCTGTGACCTGTAATATACTTTTATTTTTTGCGGCCTGTCCCGGAAGAGTTTCTCCAATTTTAAAATTACCAGGTTTATTTTCATTAAAATAAGCATAATCCCCACTATAAAAAAATTCATCTTTTTCTTTATCATGGATAAATGCAATTCCTTGAACAAAATCAAATTCTTTCGCTAACAAGCTAAGGGAACTTTCTAAGTATTCAACAAGGTTCTTTTTATTTTCCAATTTCGCAATTTGATTGATTAACTTGCTGTTATGAATATCTTTTTTATCTTCTTTTATTTTATTTTCTTGTTCGATTACATCTTGGTCTTCAACAGCAATATTTGTACTGGGATTTGAAATTACCGAACTTTCAGGTGGGTGTATATAGTTTTTCGTGGAAAGAAAAAATAAAATTAACCCGATGATAATTAACCCAATGATAGTTGCTATAAGTGTAGGTTGTTCCCTAGATATAACATTTTGTTGAAATAACATGTGAACAAGTATAAATACAAGTACAAGGTATAATATAAAAATGAAGAAACGAGTAGAAATATTTATAAGATTGGGTCTATTCATTTATTTTTGAGTTATTTTGTTTCTGTTTACCTGGATGTTTTTTACTCAATGATTTAATTTTAATAAAAAATTAATTATCTGGTCAGTTTTTAATACGTAATCTGCCTCGGTTAGTTTCAAAGATTCAACAGTCATTGTTTTTACCTCGCATTCTTCGGGGTCTTGAACTATTGATGTACCACCAAGTTCCTTGACCTTTTTTAACCCGAATGCCCCATCTTTGTTTGCTCCTGATAATATAATACCCACTAATTTATCCCTGTAAGCATGTGCTGCTGTAATAAAAGAAAGATCTATAGATGGGCGGGAATGATTGACAGGTTCTTCCGTTGAAAGGGCTATACGATTTGCTAATTCAATAAACATGTGATAGTTAGCTGGAGCTAAATACGCTCGGCCAGGTTTGATTTGTTCCTTATCATGAGGTTCAATCACGGGAATGGAAGATTTAATGGATAAAGCTTCTACAAAACCAGATCTTACATGTTTAAGCCGGTGAAGACTTAACAGCACGGGAATTTTATAATCCACGGGTAACATATTAAGAATCTTAGTCACTACCTGGAAACTTCCTGCTGATCCTCCAATTAGTATGGCTTTATACATGTTTATATATTCTTTTTTTTAAAAATCTTTTCAGTTTTACTTACGTTCACGAATCCCTTGAAATATGTGGGAATGTTTTCTTTGTCACCGATGATTAAAAATCCATTGTTTCGAAGACAATCATGGATTTTTTTAGTTACTCTATCTTGGAGTGTTTGATTCAGGTAAATCATTTGATTTCTATAGATGACAAGGTTCAGCATATCCGGGGTTTCATCAAATATAATATTTTGTTTATTAAATTTCACGTTTTTTAATAAAGAAATGTCCCTGTAGGGAATATTATCCTTAAGGGTGTAATAATCGAAGAATTCATTGGTACTATTAAACCTAGAGTAGTTATCATTGCTTATCTGTAATTTCCTTGGATTAAAATATCCCGATTGAATTTCTTCAATATGTTTATCGCAAATGGATGATGCTATAATTTCATAATTATCATCTAACCCGGATTCCCGGATAATAATTAGGAGGGTGAATAATTCATCCCCGCTGACATTGTTAGGTATCCAAATTTTCACGTGTGTTGAATTTTTCCATAGGGCGGGCAGGATTTCTTCTTTAACCAATCGCCATAATGATGGATCTCGGAACATTTCAGTGTTTCCCACGCTTATCTTTTCTAACAATGTATCAAAAAACTTACGATCTTCATTTAAACGTGAAATAAAATAATCTACATCCTTGAAATTATGTGTATTCATGAAATTCTCTATCCTTCTCCTAAATGAAGTTAAAGCGTAGTCTTTAAAATCATAGTGATACAACCTATTAATTTCACTGATGATTTTACGTATATCTACTATTCCAAGTTCAATATCCTGGTTCATTGAATTGTACTGAATGTTTAAATTTTAATATATGCTTGACCCTTTTTTTCAAAATTAGCAGAATGGGGTCCTAGTATGGTTTCATGCATGCCAAGGATTAAAGTTCCATTTTCATAAAGATTTTTGTGAAATAAACCAAAGACCGTATTTTGTAGTTCGTAGTTAAAATAAATAATTACGTTTCTACAAAGAATGAGATCAAACTTGACAAAAAAAAGATTTTCCTCGTTCACGAGGTTATGTTTTTTATATTTTGGCTTTTCCCTTAGGAAATTATGCATTTTAATTAAATCTTTGGTTTTATCAATATCAAAATACTTGTTATAAGGAACATCATTGTACTCTTCGTAATTGTAAGGATTTTCTTTAATTACCTTGTCAAAATTATCCAGGTAATTAATGTTAAAACGATACTTGTAATGTCCTCTCTTTGCTACATCCAATACATCAGAATTAAGATCGGAAGCATAAATTTTAGCCTTGTCTAAAAGTCCCATTTCATTTAACAGGATCATCATGGAATATACTTCTTGGCCGGTTGAACATCCTGCATGCCAAATATTTATAGAGGAGTGATCTTGAAAGTTAGGGAGAATGCGATATCTTAATTGATGCCATACCTGGGGATCCCTGAAAAGTTCCGTGGTATTTACAGTAATATCCTTAACAATTTTTTCAAGGAAAATGGTATTGGTTTTCACCTGGTTGATAAGTTGTTTTATTTCAATCTTATTATCTAGTAATACTTTAGAAATTCTTCTTTTTAATGATTTTTCAGAATATCCTGAAAAATCATAGGAAGAACAACACTTCAAAGTGTTAATGAATAGTATTATATCCTGATCATCAATATTCATTTTATCTATTTATCTTAAAAAGTCTATACTTAGGTATAAATCTACTATTTTTTTTTGTACGACATAAAAAATTTATAGTTATTATTATTTATGTAAATTTTGTAGAAAAAAAATCGGCGTAAATTATTTAAAAAAATAAAATATAAATTGATGTGATCACCA
>CAZOSQ010000009.1:0-22823 GCA_964582245.1 uncultured Bacteroidales bacterium
TAATTATTTTGCACTTTTAAGGAGAGGTTGTAAAGCGAATCATTCGAGTAGCTGGTGTTGGTATAAATATGATTTAAAGATGGCCCGGTTAAGTTTGAAACGGGTGAACCATCGCCAAAAAACCAAGTGTATTGATTAGCGCCAATGGAATTATCTGAAACATTAACTTGAAAAGGAGGGCAACCCCGGGTTGAATCAATGGAGAAATTAGCTTTAATGTATGGATAAATGGTAAGGGTATCCATTATCGTATCCCTGCAAAAATTATGGGTGTACCTGGATTCTGCAAATAACCAGACTGTGTCTACAACAGGTGATAAGGTTGGATTCTGGTAAAGATGGGAAGGGGATTTTTCATTGGATGATCCACCATCCCCGAAATCCCACTGGTAAGAAAGATCATACCCCGATGAATTATTGGTGAATTGAATGATGGTGGAATCACAACCACTGTTAGGCAACATGCTGAAAGATGCTGTTACTCCCGGGAAAACAATAACCTCTCTTGATAAGGTGTCTCGGCATCCTTGGTCATTTTCACCTATTATCCTGATCTGGTTGGTGTCAGGAATATTGCCGGTATTTGAAAATAGGTGGTATAAGTTAGTAAAAGATGACAAGGTAGTATCATTACCATCCCCGAAATCAATGAAAAAGGTATCAACGCCCGTGGAATTATTGTAAATGTTGACAGGGAGTTGCTCGCATGCCTCGGAAGTGTCCAATGAGAAGGAAACCTCGATATGGGGGCTTGTTATTATGTTTTTTCGGGCTGTATCGGTACAATAATATGGTGTAGTAGCTATCAACATAACAGAATAAGAGGTATCCTTGCTTGTATAGTTGGTGAAAGTATGTGAAGGATGTTTTTGATCGGATGTACTAAAATCACCAAAATCCCACTTGAATAAGGTGTCAGCCGTATTTCCTGATGAGGTGTTCTGAAAATCAACATGTAAAGGAGAACACCCGGGTACGGATGATGTTGTAAAAGATGCATCAATGCCGGGGTAAACTGTTAATTCCCTTTGCAATGTATCAAGGGTGTCTGAAAAAGAGGTATTTATAGCGTACAAGGTTAAATAGTGCTTTTTTATATCCTGTGAATTGTTTGTGATTACTTGTGTAGGGGGATTCTTGGCGGTGGATATTAATATCCCATCCAGGTACCACTCGTAGCGGCTGCCATTTATTGAATGGTTGGTAACCGTGAATGAAAAGGGAGAGCATCCTTTTACAGTGTCAATGGAAAATTTAGCTTCCAAGGAGTCGGGGGAGGAAATAGACAGGGGTGATGCGGCGGTTAAATATTCTCCCTTTACCCCGGGGAAAAGAAAAAATAAACATAAGACGATATGTAAGGTTAGCTTATTCATCGAATTAAAGTTACCACTCCTGCTTCTTTTAAAGTTTCACCATTTGTAAAGTGAGCTTCTACCTTCCAAACGTACGCATCCTGTTTGCATATCTTTCCATTGTAATACCCGTCCCATCCAACATTAATATCATCGGTTTCAAAAATCAACTCTCCCCAGCGGGTATATATTTTTAAATTGTATTTCGTGACACCCTTCCAGTAGGGCCTGAAAATCTCACTTCCTTTGTAAAACTTATCATATTCCCCGCCTTGCGACCCATCCGGGTTGGGCTTGAAGGCATTTGGGAATGCCATTTTCTTTTCACCCTTCACCAGGATATACTGGGGTTTCTTTAAAGAATCAACACAACCATGTTCAGTCCATACTGTGAGGGAAATATCTTTTAAACCCAATTCATCATAGGTGTGGGAGGGTTCAAATTCAGCCGTGGTGGTGCCATCGCCAAGGGTCCACAGGTATTCATGACCATAATTTGATGTGTTGTATAATTGAATGGTAGCGTTAGGTATAACAACCTGTGTTGTATCCACTGAAAAATTAACTTCCGGGTTCGTATACGCTTTTATTACTTTCAGGTCATAATCTTTTCCCCCGCTACCGAAAACAGTTAAGATAACGTTGTATTGTCCGGGTTTTTCAAATGTATGTTGCGGAGATATCTCATTTTTTATGAGGGTTCCATCCCCGAAATCCCAAATGACACTGTCCTCGTATGCCTTATGTTTTATACTGAAATGAACAGTTAGTGGAACACATCCCGTGGAATCTATTTCTTGTATATCCACCTGGGGCAAGGGTGGGAAAATTTTTATTTCATGTTGATAGGTATCATTGCATTGAGGATGTTTGGGGTGACTAGCTTTCATGGTGATAAAAAAACTATAATCATTTTCATGGGTTCCCCAAAGCGAATACTCCTTAGAAAATGAAGGTTTATTTTCATTGGAAGAAGATCCATCCCCAAAATCCCATTGATAATCCCAGGTATCCTGTTCGTTTGTCAAGTTGGTGATGGTAATAGCCGTGTTTTCTGAATATGTTTGTTCTACCGGGGATACTTCAAATTGGGCACCCGGGGAAGGATATACGGTTACAATTTTGATACTTGTGTCTTTACAACCTAATTTGGATGAAGAAGACAGGACAATGCGATAGGTTTTGTCTAAACCAGAGTAATTGATAAACCTATGGGATGGATCCGGGAAATTTGATGTTTCACCATCATCAAAACTCCAGGAAAGTTGATCTGCATGGATAGAAGAATTTGAGAATTGAACATCAATGGGGTTACATCCTACCGTTTTATCCATCGTAAAATCAGAAGTTACCTTTGGGTATACCTGGATCTTACTAGTGGTGGTATCCATGCACCCGTTATCTGTTATGACCGTCAAGGTAATCTCTTGATCCGAGATTAAACTATCAACATTATAAAAGGTATGATGAAAAGGATCTTTGTAGGATTTTTGAATGGGATATACATCTTCAAGAAACCAATTATACGTGGCAGAAGTTACCTGGGACTGGTTTGTAATCAATATTTCCAGGGGACTGCACCCCGCTTTTTTATCCAACGAAAAAGAGGCCCTTGGTTTCGCATGAACTTTAACCACTTTACTTACACTGTCGCTGCAATGTATGGAAGAAACCTTTAGCTTAACCGTGTAAGAACTATCTGATACATGGCTTAAATTCTTAAATACATGCAAGGGATTTTCATTGGTTGAGGTGGATTTGTCCCCAAAATCCCAAAAATATCGTGTTGCATTCTTGGAAGAATTTACAAAAGAAAGATCTAATGGATGACAACCTTCTAACCCGGTATTGGTGGAAAAATTAGCCAGTACCTCGGGGTAAACTGCTAATGTATCAAGATACTTACTTGTACATCCATAATCATTTTCTGCCAACAGTTCCACGAGAAATTTTTTTGTTGTATTGCCTGTGTTGGAAAAGCTATGAACGAGTGGATCCTTGTTTTTCAAGCTAGATATTAATAGGTTATCAATTCGCCAATGGTAGGTGTTTTGTTCCCCTATAGATGCATTGATAAGGGAATCAACACGTGGGGAACAACCAATATAATCTTTCACGGAAAATTCTGCCTTTAAAAATGGATTGACGGTAATTACAGTATCTTTACTGTCTTTACACCTGTTGTTTGAAGCCTCTACATCCAGTATCACACGGTAGGTTTTCGGTAAAACAGAATGATTTTTAGGGTATTCATGTTCGGGGGGAGAGGAAGCAATCGAACTGGCACTGTCTCCAAAATCCCAATGGTAAGTATAGGCTCCCTTGGATGCATTTGTAAAATCAAAACGAGCTGGATAACAAGAGGTTATTTTATTGGGTTGAAAATCAGCCTTGATTTTTGGATAGACCATGATGGATTTTGAATAGGAATCTGTGCATCCATATTGATTGCTTGCTTGTAAAGAAAGAAGGTAAATTGCATTGTTAGAGTAAGAAGAGTTGTTATAAATATGGTTAAAAATAGTGTCTGAAATCGTTTGGGATTGATTTCCATCCCCGAAATCCCAGTGATAATTATCTACACCCAAGGAAGTATTGTTAATAGTGGCTGTAAAAGGAGGACAACCTTTTACGGTGTCTATATCAAACTTAGCTTTTATGTAAGGGTAAATATTAATGGTGTCACTTGCCCTGCTGGTACAAATTTTCCCGGGATAATGAGATTGAACAACCAAGGTAACGGTATCAACAATAAGCTCGATGGTAGAATTATTAAAAACATGGGCAGGGTCTTTCTCTGAAGAATGATTTCCATCCCCAAAATCCCATTGGTAAGAAAGATTGAACCCGGATGATAAGTTTGTGAAAGAAGTTGAAACAATTGAGCAGCCACTCGTTTTATCCGCGCTGAATGAAGAATTAACTGTCGGATACAAGGTGAAGTTTTGTTGAACGGTATCATAACATCCTTCATTATTTTTAGCTACCAAGCGGATATATGAATTTAAAGGTATTGAATCCGTGTGGTTATAGGTATGGATAAAAGATGAAAAGCTTTTGATGATTGTATCTGTTCCATCTCCAAAATCAAAATAAAAAGAATCTACACCCATGGATGTATTTTTGATATAGGCATGAAAGGGAGAGCAAGCGATCGAAGAATCCATTGTAAATGCCGCATCAATAAATGGATGGACTAGTATATCAGCATTGGCAGTATCTCGGCACATGTAAGGAGAAGTGGCAATGAGTTTCACGTTGAATATTGAATCTGATTTTCCGAAATTGGTAAAGGAATGAAAAATCGAGGTGTCAGCAGATATCGCACCATCGCCAAAGTCCCATAGATACAATGAATCGGCCACATTCCCAGTAGAAAGATTGGTGAAATAAACGCCTAATGGATTGCATCCCGCGGAATCTGTATAATTGAAATCGGCAGAGATGGAAGGATAAATCGTAATTTTTTGGCTTGTGGAATCTGCACAAAGGTTCAGGGAGTCAGTGACAAATAAAGTGATAACATGCTCTTGTGCTGAGTCCGTGGCATTATTAAAATAAACTGGGGGGGGACTGGATTTTAAAGAATAATAATTATTGTCCTTGTACCATATATAGGGTGTTTTTCCACCGGCCCCTGTTGATTTATCATGTATGTTGATGGTGATGGGTGCACAGGCCTTGTTGGTATCAATGGTAAATTCAGCATTTACGGGTTTCCCTACAATCACGTTGACAATGGCGGAATCTACCTGTGCACAAGCCCCATAAGCATAAACGGTGTATTTACTTGTTTCTGTAGGTTTGCAGATTGGAGCTGCAATAAACGGGTCATTTAAGAATTTTTGAGGTTTCCATTCAAAAGATGTTCCCCCGGTGGCTAATAATTGAATCTCTTCATTATAACAAGTTTTGATCCCCGATTGTCCTGTTCCTGCAACAATTCCTTCAGCTTCCACTTCATTAAAATCGGAAAAATAACCGTAACATCCTCCTGTGCTAGCATCCCCGTTCATGATACCAAAATGAAATACATCCTTGGTATTCACGATAAGGTTAGAAGAACCTACCGGGATAGATCCACTAAATTCTATGCTTGCGGCAGACCAGTTTGTTCCCGGTATGGAGATGAAATCAGATGCTTTAACCAGGGTTGGATCTCCGTTGACAGTGAATCCATCTTCTGCGCCTTTTCGAACCATAATGTTAGCCATAAAACTTTTATGCTTGGTGGAACGGGCAAACCCCACCTTGGAAGATCCCGTACACCGATCTATGGCCGGTAAAACCGCCCCTCCCTGTTCGCATCCATGCCCGCCACCGGTTATATGCCAGACATAAATGGGCTGGTTGGAAATAATATGTGTAATTATCTCACCATCTAAAGCTTTATTAATTATGTATCTTTCTGTCTGCCTAGGAGGGATTTTTTTGTAAAGGATTTCACCGTTCATGACATCGGTGATCTCCACGTAAGCTGTATCTCGTGTGGCTAAAATATAAATTTGATCAAATGCTTTTTTTGTCGTTTCTCCAAGATCCCCTTTCATCACGATGTATTCCTTACCTACCAGTGGAGTCATTACTCCTTCATTATTTTCTGCTTCCATGGGTATGGTTTGATCCCCTAACATATCTTTACAGCCACCATTTTCAGATTTAGAATCTTCGGTGAGGGTAACCGCTATTTTTTTCCCGTCCCTCGTGGTAATTTTAGTCCCTCGTAGGTTTACATCTACTTCTCTTTTGTTTTGTGGTACGATAGAATATGTTTCTCCCGCATTTAACGTGATGGTGAATGGGCCAGAACCATGACCAATGACAGGGTTCGTCGGGTAAACATCAATCACCGTATTATCTTGTGATGCAACAATATCAATGGCAGAATAGGGTGTTGGTGTGTATTTTCCTAGATTTTTATAATCCTGGAAACTAGTGTAAAATTCTGTTCCTAAAGCATTTTTTCCTTTCAACGCATAAATATCAGTATTATAATATTGGGCTACTTCGTAATAAGCCGTAATCAAGTTGGTTGCGGTGATTCTTATCCCTTTATTATTAACCGTGGCATACGGGATATTTTCAAGGTTTTTTAGCATGATGCTGTCCTCGTGATCCATGGCATGTTTTACCAACGTGAGTGTTTTTGCAGTATTGGCAGGTAAAGTTACGACTATGTCTTTAAAACCTTCAGGATTGGTGGAAGCATGGTATTTATTGGCTGGTTGTTCTATCGTAACCGTGGCAGGTAAATCCATGGAAGTGAGGGTTAAATAGATAGGGACAGATCCCGGGTGATGTTTGTTTTTGGTGTTAGGATGGCCAGAAGTAATATTGGGCGCAACAAACCAAAATTCATTATCTGTTTGTCCCAATATAGAATGAAAATACTGTGCTAGGATAACTAGTACAATATATTTTAAGATATTTCTTCTCATTCTTATTTCCGCCATGTAACTTCTTTTAAACATGATACGGAAAAAACCGATAAAGGTTTACAAGTTAGCCTCGAAACCTATACCCGGAATCATCGTATACATTTAAAATATGCAGTAAATAACATGAAGATGTTAGTTCCTTCTCCAAAAAAAAATATTATTATGAAGAAAGTCATTTGTTTACAGGTTTTCTTTTTTTTCTTTTTCATGAATTTTTCCCAAGGGCAAACCATATATTTCTCCGAGAATTTTGAAAAAGGAATTAAACCGGATGGATGGAAAGATGAGTATGTAACCTACAGTATTCCATGGGAATACCATGAAGGTGGATATGGTATTAACAATTGTTTTGATTGTTTAGCTACCTTTCCTGATACAGCCTATAGTGGAAAATATAATGCTGTACTGCAGCAGAATGACAATACCAAATCAGTCCGTACACGTTTAGTAACCCCACCCATTAACCTGGAATTTGCCATAAAGCCTGAACTTAAATTTGGACATGCCCAGGTGGAATGGGCCATGGATCAAGATAAATTACGTTTATATTATAAATCACACTTAGATAGCACGTGGAAAATGCTTGTCGAATATACCAGCGAGGTACCGGAATGGACAGAAAAAGCCTTGTTTTTGCCCGACAATGAACTGACAGATTCTTTTTATCTTGCCTTTGAAGGCGAAGCTAAAGCGGGGTTTGGTGTATGTATAGACAGTATTATAATACAAGAAACAGGTATAATCCCCAAGCATGTTGAAAGTATTTTATACAGCCAATCAAGTACAAATAAAGTTGCATCGGGTTCCAGGAATAATGAAATTTTAAGTTTGAAGATCAAGAATTATGGAAATACGGGAAACGTGAAGCTGGATTCAATTGGTATTTTTTCAACAAGCACGGATACACTTAATATTTCTCCAAGCGGGGTGAAATTGTTTATTACAGAAAAAGAAAATTTTAACACGAATACACAGGTGGGAGTTGCCAAATCTTTCTCTTCTGAAAAAGTGATTTTCGACAATCTTAACTTCACATTGCCAGATGGGTATTCTTATTTATGGATTACTTATGACTGTGACTTGAATTCCAAAACAGGAAATATTTTAGATGGTCAGATTTTGGAAGGAAGCATTAAATTTATAATAGATACAGCAGGAATGAAGTTTAACCAGGATATTTTCCCGGGAAATGATACTATTTTTTATATTTTAAACGGGGACACGCTTAATGCCCCGATAATTTCCACCTTCCCGTCAAATGATGTTTCACCCCCGGGGCATCGTCTTATTTCACAAAGTATTTTTTATGATCAATTTGACCCTGCCCAACCTTGGGTCCTGGGAGGGGAATTTGAAATCAATTTCCCCATGGGTCTCGGGGATTCTTTAAATGGAAATCCAGACCCTTTTTATGCATTAGAAGGAACGAAAATCCTTGGTTACGATCTGTCAAGTGATGGTAATTATAGCAGTAATTTAGATACTGTTTTCATGGCAGAAACTCCTCTCATCGATTGTTACTATTTCAAGGATGTATCTCTTTCCTATTATCGCTGGTTGAACATAGAAAACAATGCCTATGACGGCGCTAATGTGCAGATAAGCAGCGATAGCGGGATTACCTGGCAAACGATTTGGGAAAATCCTTTAACTGTTTCAGATGATCATTGGAAATATCAATCTTTTGATATCCCTGGATTGGAAAGGCAGGAGAAAGTAAAACTTCGGTTTACACTTGGGCCTACGGACGGGTTCACCAGCTTGAGCGGTTGGAACATAGATAAATTTGCTTTAACGGGCTATTATGTAACACGGGATGTAGGAATAAAAGAATGGATTTCACCTTTAAGTGGTTGTGGACACTCTTCACAAGATTCGGTAAAGGTTGTACTTCATAATTATGGTGCAAAACCTTTCAATGATACTATTCCCTTGGTTTGTTATTTCGGGGGAAATATCAACCAGGCTTTTGTAGATACTTTTATAGGAGAAATCCCGGTAAATGGTGATGTTGTAATAACTTTCCCAGGAACCATTGATTTATCCAATCCCTATTTTTTTGATGCATCTGAAGTATACTGTTACACCATGTTGCAGGGAGATGAATATGAGAAAAATGACACTTTACACATGGAGCTGGATATAGTGCCTACTTATACTCCCCCGGTAAAAGATGATTTTGAGTCGGGATTCGGTTTTTGGAAAAAGAAAGGTAATGCCAATAGTTGGGAATATGGCAAACCCTCGGGAACAATAATTAATTCTGCCGCTTCAGGAGAATATGCTTGGGTAACGAATTTGAATGGTAATTATCCTGACCTGGATTCTTCTTATCTTGAAAGTCCATGTTATGATTTTTCAAATACCCGGAATCCAATCTTTGAATGGAAATACTGGATTGATTCAGAGGATGGGGCAGATGGTTTAAGCTTACTTTATTCAGTGGATGATGGTGTTAGTTGGCATATCGCAGATACGCACAATCATTCCTTCACCTGGAATTGGTTTGAAAAAGATACAATTGCTTCATTGGGTAACCATGGCTGGGATTCCATAAGCGGCGGATGGATTACAGCAAAACAATTTTTACCAAGGGAAACGGCATATCAACCACTGGTGAAATTTAGGATAGGATTCGAAAGTGATTCATCCTTAACATCGGAAGGTGCGGCTTTTGATGACATACGAATCTATGATGCTCCTCCTGATTTGGGTGTGGATTCCATTCTTACGCCCCAAAGTGCTTGTGAACTATCTAAATCGGAACCAGTGAAAGTTGTGGTGAAGAATCATTTCTTTGACACCCTGCTTGCAGGAGACACTATCCATATGGGAATTATGATCAATGAAGGGATTCCATATGTTGATACGTTTGTATTACATTCTGATTTTCTGCCGGGAGATACCATGCATTATCAATTTACATGCGGATTTGATCTATATCAATCGGGTGAATACCACCTGAAGGTTTACCCTGTTACCAACATTGATAACAATATATATAGCGATTTTCCTTACAATAATGACACGGCAAGTAAATCCATCCTAGTGAGGAAACCTTACGTGGAACTTGGACAAAATATTTATTCAGTCCACCCCGATACCATTTTCTTGGATGCTTCGGCCGGTTCCCAAAATACTTATGAATGGGAAGAGGTTGGACAAGTTGGTGTTTTATCCACGGATTCAATTTATAATCCTCCCGGAAAGGGTAAATACGCTGTAAGGGTTAAAGATAATATGACAGGTTGTGTCGCCAAGGATACTGTTGAATTGGTTCAACTCGTGGCGGATGTTGGGGTAGATAGCCTGGTATCACCTCTATCATCATGCGAACTAGGGGATAGCCTTCCCGTTACTATTCTTGTCAAGAATTTTGGAACCGACACCATCAGGGGTAACTACCTTGTTAACGCTACCTTTAAATTTGAAGGAGGTATGCCTAAACAAGACACATTCTTAATCGCTGATACCGTTTACCCGGGTGGTACCTATGCCTACACGTTTGATTCACTAGTTTCTATAATAGATGAAAAAATTTACGGTTTCCAAATTTATACCGGGTACGTGGATGATACCATTGGATCGAATGATACCAATAATTTCCTCGTAGAAGTATTTGGTTACCCATCCTTTGATCTTTTCCCGGGTGATTCTACTTTAAGAAGGACAACTTACTTATTGGATGCATCCATTGGCAACCCGGAAATTGTTTCATTCTTTTGGGAAGATAGTTCTACAAACGCCACCTTTTTAGTCGACAAACAAGGAGGTGATTATTATTCGGTTACAGGAGCGGATATAAATGGATGTGGGGTAACCGATTCGGCCTTTATCAGGTTGGTAATTCCAGATATATCTATTACGCGGATTATTCAACCCGATTCTTTTTCTTGTGAACCCTATGAAAATGATATCGTGAAAATCAATATAGCAAATACTGGAACAGATACCATATTTGCAGATACCTTATTTTCTGTTTCGTATAACATTGATGGAAACATACCGGTTGCAGATACTATTGTTTTACAAGAAAATATGTACCCTGGTGATTCCATTCAACATGTATTTAGTAGTAATTTGAATTTGAGTTCAACGGGAACATATATTTTTAAAGGAATTACAAGTCTTTCGATGGATTCGGTAAGAAATAATGATACAATAGCGTTTCCCATTACCATTTATCCATTGCCGGTGGTAAATCTTGGAAATGATACATTTATGGTAAGCGGGGAATATATACTAGATGCTGGTGAGGGGTTTGAAGCTTATCAATGGCATGATAGCTCTTTTTCCCAAACTTTCAAAATTAATAAATATTCTCTTACATCTGATCGTATCTATTCGGTTAATGTAGTTGATTCTAATAACTGTAAGGCCTCGGATGATATATCAGTCACTATCTTGTTTTGGGATATCAGCGTTGTCGATATTAATTTCAACGATACCATATGTGTTCAAGGAAAGGAAGAATACCTGGAAGTAACCCTTTTAAATGAAGGGAACATAACAATCACATCCATGGATACAATCCTTCTTTCTTATTCCGTGAATGGAGGGAGTGTATACATGGATTCTGTTTATTTAGAGGAATCTTCATTTTTACCAGGAGGGGATTCAATCATTCATGTCTTTAGTTCTTCTGAAGATATGTCCAAAATGGGTGATTATGTATTTGATATTAATACCTTCCTGGAATATGATGATTATCCCGAAAATGACTCCATGCAACGGTCTGTACATGTTAAAGCAAATCCTGTCGTGGATTGGCAGGTAGTTAATGATACCTTGGTGGTAAATGAATTACCCTATTCCTTGGATGGCGGAGCCGGCTTTTCATCTTATTTATGGCAGGATAGCAGTACGAACCGTTTCTTCCAGGTGGAATCCGAGGGATTGTACTCGGTAACTATTATGGATAATTATGGTTGCCTTGGAACAGGAACTGCCAATGTAGGTTCATTGGGTACTACGGTAAAATTATACCAAGATCTTGGTGTAAATGCAAACATTTATCCAAACCCGGCATCAAGTATTTTGCATGTTTTAGCCAAATTTAATTCTACCCGTGAGAGGGTATCATTGGAATTATTTAATTCGCTGGGACAGGAAAAATACACGTGTGAGGTTAAAAATGTCTCCTTGCTGAATGAGCAACTTGATGTATCTAAATTATCCCCCGGGATATATTTCTTAATGATTCAATCGGGTGACATAGCTATAAGTAAAAAAATTGTTGTCAAGTAAATATTGAAATTTTACACGTGATGCATTATTTTAATTAAAGAAGGACAACTAATTTTAAGCTATTTTAATATTATTTTATTTTTTTGGTTAAAATGATTTTTCCGGGGAAGTTTTAAAAATAATGACGTTAATATTCTATAAAAATAATTCTTTTACTTCCTCTAAATTTTAAGGGGATAAATAGGTATATATTCTCGTAGACCTTTATTTATTAATAGGGGATGTAAACAATTTAACACTGTAGAAAAGACTGGAGAAGGTGATAAACAAAGGTGTTAAAACGTGAAGGTTCCAGCAGGATAAATGTATAGTTTTTATTTTGTTTTATGATAATAAAAAATTGATTAAATCACATAACAAAAAGATTTGTTGTGAAACTGTTTGTTTTTAAAGGCGGTTAACCTTAATTTATTATTTTCTATAATTAGACAACTTTTTTATTATGAAAATCGTTATATTTGGTAAAAAATACACATTGATATTTTAGGAAATTATCTATAAAAAAAGATGAGAAGGTAATATTTTCCGGAAAAATATCAAGTGTCTTACTAACTAGCTAAATGGTAATTATTAAACAAACATGTTATGAAACCAGAAGAAAAAACAAGGCAATTTATATTCATGATTAACGAGGCAATAGAGGCAAAGGAATATGAATTTTTAAGTACCGTTAAAAACCAATTAAAAATTGCAACTCAACAGAAATTCACTCATTTCCTTGATGTTAAGTTTCTTAAAATTATTGAAGAAAAAACTGTGGGCTTACCTGTTTAGGGGATAAATATCGTTTGCATTTTCTGATTTTATACATTTAAGTGCCTTTTGCCCCTGCATTCATACTAAATTTTGCCAATCCAAGTGTAATTTCAAACAACAACCAGTAAGGGGTGTTGTTTGAAACTACAACCTTTAATCATCAATTGTAAATAAATCTAATCCTTTTTTAGCCTGGCAATATTTAATTCTATCAAAGTTTAATTATTTATCCCCATAAATATTCCGTGTCACTATAAAGAATAAGGGTGTAGTTTGTTAACTACCTCTGTTGTAATTACGCTTACTACCAGTTTTTTAGAATACTATACCTTGTATTTCGATCATATTTATCAATTTCCTAAAATACCAAAGCACCTTTTCATCACCAGTTCTACAGGTTTTCCCAGGTATCTGTCAAATATTGGTTTGTTTTTTAAACTACCGTTCGTATTATTATTTTTATCTTTAATGCATATTATAAAAACCTAATCATATGAAAATCCTTCATACATCCGATTGGCACCTGGGAAAGCGCCTCGAAAACTATTCTAGGCTTGAAGAACAAAAGGAAGTCATGGAAGAAATATGTGAAATTGCGGAGCGGGAACAGGTGGATGCGGTAATAGTTGCCGGGGATTTATTTGATACCTTTAATCCTCCTACCGAGGCAATAGACCTGTTTTATAAAACATTGAAAAGGTTAGCCAACAATGGAAAACGTGCTGTCATATGCATTGCAGGTAACCATGATTCACCTGATAGAATTGAAGCCCCCGATCCTTTGGCAAGGGAATGTGGAATACTTTTTGCCGGTTACCCGGGAACTGTTATTTTTCCTTTCAAACTTGAAACCGGGTTACAAGTAACAAGGAGTGAACCTGGTTTTTTTGAAATTAAATTACCCTTCCATGAAACTTTACTGCGAGTAATTTCAACACCTTTTGCAAATGAACACCGGATGAAAACTTTCCTGGGGGTTGAAAACGATGAGGTTGAACTTGGTTCCTTATTAGCTGGAAAATGGAATGATCTATCTCGGAAATATTGCAATTCTAAGGGGGTGAATATTCTTATCTCTCATTTGTTTTTCGTTAAAAATAATGATGGTTCGTTCGAAGAACCTGATGATGAGAAACCTATTTTACACGTGGGAGGGTCTCAAGCTATTTTTAGCAACAAGATTCCAGTTGACATTCAATATGTAGGACTCGGGCATTTACATAGGAAACAGCAAGTTGATGAAACTCCCTGCCCGGTAATTTACCCCGGGAGTCCATTGGCTTATAGTTTTAGCGAGGCAAACCAGGATAAATTCGTTGTAATTTTTGAAGCAAATCCCGGGAAACCCGTTTCTTACGAGACAGTTAAATTAGCCAAGGGTAAAAAACTACTTAAAAAAGAGTTTTTTAATATGGAGGAAGCCATGGATTGGTTGAAACAACACCCTGATTGCTTGGTTGAAATAACCTTAATTCGTGATCAATATATCACTTCTGGTGAAAGAAAACAGCTTTATAACCTACATGACGGCATTATCCATATCATCCCGAAAATTACGAATAAAGATCTGTTGGAAAAATCAATGGGACATAAAATTGATATACAACAAGACATAAAAACATTATTTCAAGATTACTTTACCTATCGAACAGGGCAAACTCCTAACGAGGAAATCATGGATTTATTTAAAGAAATATTATCAGAAAACCACCAGTCATGATACCAATAAAGTTAATTATCAAGGGAATATATTCATACCAGGAAACCTGTTGTATTGATTTTGAAAAACTTTTGGAAGGACAGTTGTTTGGTATCTTCGGGTCGGTAGGCTCAGGGAAATCCACCATCTTGGAGGCTATTTCTTTCGTACTGTATGGCGAAACGGAAAGGTTGAATAACCGAGGAGATGCCAGGAATTACAACATGATGAACCTCAAATCTAATGATCTCTTGGTGGATTTTATTTTTATGCCTGGTAAAGGTCATGAAAAATATAGGTTTATTGCAGAGGGTAAAAGGAACAAGAAGAAGTTTGATGAGGTTGATATTAATCGAAGGGCATTTAATTGGAAAGATAATAATTGGATTCCCATTGAAGTAGGGGATGTCGAAAAAATTATAGGGTTGAGTTACGTGAACTTTAAAAGGACAATCATCATTCCACAAGGAAAATTCGAGGAATTCCTGAACCTTACCGAGGGCAAAAGAACAGAAATGATGAAGGAGATCTTTCATCTTCAGAAGTATGATTTATCCAACGAGGTGAGAGGTCTTGAGTTGAAAAATATTTCACGAAAAGATGTGTTAAATGGAGAAATTTCTGCATATAAAGACATCAATGCAGAATTAATCGAGAAAAAAGAAAATGAATTAGAAAAAATAAAAAAATCTGCCCATGAATTACGTGAAAAATTGGGACGATCCATGGAAAAAAAAATAGAACTTGATAAAATTAAAGATGTCTTTGAAAACATTAAAAAACAAGAGGATAATATAAAGATCTTGTTGGACAAGGAAGAAGGTTACATAAAATTGGAACAAGAAATCAAGGACATTGAATATTGTATTCATACATTTAAATCAAGGATCGAAAAAATTGATGAGCTAAACCGGGAGATTGAAGACTCAAAAATTCATTTAAAAAACAAGAAAAAAGATCAACAAGTAGTCCATGGAATGCTTATAAAACAGGAAGAGGAATTGGATCAAATAAAAAAAGTTTATGATGAGAGGGGAAACCTGGAAATTAAATTGGAAGAATTAAAAAAAGTGATTGAAGTGAAGCAATCACGGGAATTATTAAATCTTACCGAAGAGAGAATTGAAAAAGGAAATGTACTGTACTTGGAAAAAGAAAAAGCCATTCAATATTTAAAAGAAAAAGTAAAACAGGATCATACCAAGCTGGTAAAATTAAAAGAAGAAAAACCTGATACCGCAATGTTGGTGGAAATAAAAAATTGGTTCGTGGAAAAGAACGGGATTCTCAAATCCTTGAAAAATATTGAAAAAGAGGTGGAAAAAATTTCCATCGAGTTAGAAGAATTTGATAAGCCTGTTTCCATTCAACTGGGTGTGAATTTAAAAGAAATATTTAAAGAAAATTTTACGGGTCTTGATTTGAATGGGTTCCTAGAATATGGTCGTGAAGAAAAAGTGAGAGTTGAAGAAGAAAATAAAATCCTTGACGAGAAAATAGCACATTTATCCCTCCAATCAAAATTAGAAGAATATGCTCAAAATCTCAAGGAAGGAGAACCTTGTCCTTTGTGCGGTTCTTCCAATCACCCCGGGATTTTTTCTTTAGAAAATCAAACGAAACAACTTCACGAGATCCAAAAAAAGAAAGAAGGAAACCAGGATAAAATAAAACAGCTATTAAACTTCGAGCTAAAGCTTAGTTCTTTGCTTGATAGGAAAAAATTGAGAATGGAAACCCGGGGAAAATTGCTGGTTCAACTAAAAAAGGAAAAGCAACAATTAACAAATCATGAGGAAAAATTCACATGGGAGGGTTTCGAAGATATTGATGAAAAGAAAATTTCCATTGGGTTAGACAAAGCAAAAGAATTGAGCCGTCAAACCGAAGAAATCGAGAATTCAATTCAGGTGTCCAGGCAAAAAATAGAATCAGAAGTTTTAGAATTGGAAAAATACAAGAAAAAATTAGATGAATTAATTCGAGTCAAAACCACCGCGAATGCAAAAATAGAAACACTCCTTGCTCAATTCAAAACTTTTTCATTCGATTATTACGAAAACAAGGATAATAATATAATTGATAAAGAAATTAAGGATATTTCCGAATCCCTTGGAAAGGTTGAAAAACAATTTTTAGCCATCGAGGTAAATGCCAGGGAATCCAGGAAAAAGATGGATGTCATCTCAGGTCAAATACAAGAGGCTGAAAATGAGTTAGCAAAAAAGCAAAAAGTGCTGGAGGAAACTCACATTCGCCTGCGGGAAGATATGATCAAATCAAAATTTGAAAACGAAGTAGATATAAGAAATTTATTGGAAAGCAAAAGAGATATCGAAAAGGAAAAAGAAAGTATATCCCTTTTTAAACAAAACTTACATTCGACTAGGGAGCAATTATTAACTCTTCATGACAGTGTGAAAGGAAAAAATTTTGATAAACTTGAATATGAAACTTTTTTATCGGGATTGGAAATAATAAAAAAACAAGCCGAGGAATCGAATGATCTATGGATTAAAGAAAAATCATCCTTGGAAAAAAATAAATCGGATCTTTCCAGGAAATTAGAACTTGAAAAGGAATTGGAAAAGGTACATGCTCGCGGGGAAAATATAAAAACCATGAAAAGATTGTTCCAGGGAAATGGATTTGTAAACTATATCTCATCGGTTTTCCTCCAGAATTTATGTAACACGGCCAATGAAAGATTCTACAAGTTAACCCGCAACAAATACCGGCTGGAACTATCGGACCAGAATGTTTTAAATGTCAGGGATTTTTTAAACAATGGACAATTGAGACTGGTGAAAACTTTATCGGGGGGGCAAAAATTTCAAGCTTCTTTATCTCTTGCATTGGCATTAGCAGAAAGCATTCGCCAGCAAAATGAATCCACCCGGAATTTCTTTTTCTTAGATGAAGGTTTTGGCTCGCAAGATAAAGAATCATTGCAGATCGTATTTGATACTTTGAAAACATTGAGACAAGAAAATAGGTTTGTGGGTATTATATCTCATGTCGAAGAATTAAAACAGGAAATAGATGTCTTTTTAAACATTACCAATGATGATGAAAAAGGAAGCTTTATAAAAGAAAGTTGGAAACATAGTGCAAGATTATAATTTATATGTACTAGATTTTTAATATAAAAAACCTCTCCAAATATTCTTGATATGTTAATTTTGCCCGACATAAAGTTTTTAATAATAGATTTTTTTTAAGAATATGAAAGATAATAAACAAATTTTCGAGGATCATTCTTTACCTGTAGATGAAAGAATAAAAGCATTAATATCAGAACTTACTTTAGAAGAAAAAATATCCCAAATGTGCCATAATTCCAAGCCTATTTCCAGGCTTGGAATCCCGGAGTATAACTGGTGGAACGAATGTTTGCATGGTGTGGCGAGGGCTGGTCTGGCAACGGTTTTCCCACAATCTATTGGATTGGCAGCTACTTTTGATACTGATCTAATGTTTCGAGTTGCTTCGGCAATCTCTGACGAAGCAAGGGCAAAACACCATGATTTTGTGAAACAAGGTAGGAGGGAAATTTACCAGGGACTTACTTATTGGACACCAAATATAAACATCTTTAGAGACCCCAGGTGGGGAAGGGGAATGGAAACTTATGGCGAAGACCCTTATCTAACAGGTCGATTGGCCGTGGAGTTTGTGAAAGGATTGCAAGGTGATCATGAAAAATATTTAAAACTAGTTGCTACTCCAAAGCATTTTGCTGTTCATTCTGGCCCCGAATCTTTAAGACATGAATTTGATGCCATTCCTAGTAAGAAAGATTTGTATGAAACCTATTTCCCGGCCTTTGAAGCCTGTGTGAAAGAGGCTAACGCACAATCTATCATGGGAGCTTACAATAGGTTATACGGGGAAGCCTGTTGTGCGAGTCCTTTCTTGTTAAGTAATGTACTCCGAGAGGAGTGGGGTTTTGATGGTTACGTGGTTTCGGATTGCGGTGCTATCTTCGATATTTATGCCCATCATAAAATAGTTAAAACACCGGCCGAAGCTGCTGCTTTAGCCATTAAGTCAGGCAATGATTTAAATTGCGGAAGCGTGTATTGTGATTTGGTTGAATCTGTCAAACTGGGATTAATTAATGAAAATGAAATAGATTTATCCTTGGAGAGACTATTTAGAGCCAGGTTCAAGCTGGGGATGTTCGATCCGTTGGAAAACAATCCTTACGCACAGATTTCTTATCATGTGGTTGATAGTGATAAGCACCGGGAATTGGCGGTAGAAGCTGCACAAAAGTCGTTTGTCTTATTGAAAAATGAAAATAACCTTCTTCCCTTGGGAAAGGATAAGAAAAAAATAGCCGTTATAGGTCCTCATATCCTGGACGAGGAAATTTACCTGGGTAATTATCATGGTATGCCTTCAAGTACCTCTAACCTGCTGGAAGGTATTAAAAGCAAAGTAGGTGAAGATGTGGAAATTATGTATGAACAAGGTTGCCCTTTAGCCGAAGGATTACCTTACATGACCCCTGTGCCCGGAGAATTTTTATTTACCAGTGAAGATAAGAAGGTGAAAGGAATCAAAGTTTCTTATTTTGAGAATGCAAAGTTCGAGGGAGAACCAAGTTTTACAGAAATTACCGGTGATCTAAATTATAACTGTAGTAAAAAATTTAATACTTCCTACTTGAGCAATGATAAGGTGAGTTATTGCTGGGAAGGCTATATTGTCCCTCCTGTAACAGGTAAATACGCACTGGGTGTTGCAGGAATGTATTCCGTAAGATTCTGGTTCGACGGCAAACTTATGGAAGATTATTCCAATATTTGGGAACCTGAAAAAATATATTTCAACTTTGATCTTGAAGAGGGAATTCCCCATCATATTAAGATTGAGATGTATTCTGCCCCTGGAGATATTTATATCCAACAACTAATTTGGAGTTTACCGGATCCCACAATGGAAGAAAGAGCCGTGAATGTTGCCAAAAAATCGGATGTAGTAATCATGGCCCTTGGACTTTCCAGCATGCTTGAAGGTGAAGAGCTTAGGGTACATGTGAAAGGTTTTAATAAAGGAGACCGTGAACATTTAAACCTACCCGGGATCCAGGAAGACCTTTTACGAAAAATTCACGCAACAGGAACCCCTGTCATTCTCGTGTTATTTTGTGGAAGTGCTGTCGCTGTTAATTTTGCACAGGAAAATATAGATTCAATCTTGTTGGCCTGGTATCCTGGTCAATCTACTGGAATAGCCCTTTCTGATGTGCTTTTTGGAAAAATAAGCCCTTCAGGGAAATTGCCCGTGACCTTTTACAAATCAGAAAAAGATTTACCTCCATTTGATGATTATTCCATGCAGGAACGTACCTATCGATATATGAAAAAAGAACCCTTGTATCCATTTGGATTTGGGTTAAGTTATACATCATTTGAATATTCTGGTTTTATTTTAGAAGATCAAAAGATAACAAAATCAGGACAAATAAAAGCAATGGTTCAAGTTGCTAATACAGGCAATATGGATGGCGAAGAAGTTGTCCAATTATATGTTGCCAAGGAAGCACCCGTGAATAATGATCCTATTTTTTCCTTAAAAAGTTTCAAAAGAATTAAACTGGCAAAAGGCGAAAGTAAGACTATAGAATTCCAAGTGACTGGAAAAATGATGGAATCTTTTGATGATGATGGGAATGCAATAATTGCACCAGGGAAATATAAAATATACATTGGTGGAAGTTGCCCACTTCCCCGGGGTATTCAGCTAAAAGGATCCGGTTGGAAAGAAGGTGTTCTTGAAGTTATCTAATTGTGTTTTCAAAACGATTGGCATGTCAATGATAAACTTTCGGGTGAAAATGTGCCAATCACCTTGATTAGTATTAGTACAAATTAATCTCAAGGAAGATGTGTCGCAAGTGCCAAAGTCAAGTGTATCCTATCGAGCCAAAAAACGTTCTTTTTAGTTTTTGCTAAATGCATGAAAAATTTTAGATGATGGTGGGAATAATTTCATTTTTTTGGTTAAATGTAAATTTACATTAAATTTGTGGCCAATTATATAAAATAATATTATCATTAATCATTGATGCCAAGGAAAGGAAATAGCGGATTAAAATGAGATTTTCATATTCTTTTTCGAACCTTGTGCATATTAATTTTTAGCAATATGAATAGAGCAAGCTACGTGGTATTTATTTCAGTAATTGTTGCCCTTGGAGGGTTCTTATTGGGCTTCGATAGTGCATTGATTTCTGGCGTTGTTCCTTTTATCAGGGACTATTTTGAGTTGACAGAAATTGCTTTGGGTTGGTCTGTTAGTGCTGTTCTTTTAGGTAGCGTGATCAGTATGCTTGCAGCAGGTCCTTTGAGCAATAGAATCGGGCGAAAGAAATCATTGATTATTACAGCTGTTTTATTTACCATTTCCGCGATAACTTCTGCCATTGCAACAGAATTTTGGTTTTTTATAATAGCCAGGTTGTTAGGTGGATTAGGTATAGGCATTGCCATATTGGTTGCCCCTGTTTACATTGCTGAAATAGCCCCTCCAAAGAAGCGCGGTAGATTAGTATCTATAAACCAATTAAATATAGTCATTGGAATTACCATTTCCTTCTTTTCTAATCGTCTTATTTTCAATGCGGTAGATCATGATATTGCATGGCGTTGGATGTTGGGTGTCGAAACCATTCCTGCTATTATATATTTTATTCTTCTTTTCTGGATTCCTGAAAGCCCCAGGTGGCTGGTACAAAAAGGTCGGGAACAAGAAGCTGAAGCAACCATGGAAAAAGTAGGGGGCAGAGAGTTTGTAGTAAATGAAATGAAAGAAATAAAGGCTTCATTAAAAAATAGGGAGAACTTACCACTTGTAAGAATCATAAAAGAATTATTTAGCGGTCACGTGAGATACTTTTTATTGATTGGTATTATTTTAGGAATGTTGCAACAATTTACGGGTATTAATTCTATTTTTTATTATGCACCTGAAATATTTGAAAAAACAGGATTGTCTAGAGATTCAGCTTTACTTCAAGCTATTATAATTGGAGCGGTGAATTTGTTGTTCACAATTGTTGCCATGAAGTACGTGGATAAATGGGGGAGGAGAAAACTACTTTTACTTGGTGCTGTAGGTATGGCTGTTGCTCATTTTACAATAGGGTTCACATTCCAAACCGCGGAATACAAAATATCTGATCGTGCCTATGGAGAATTTAAAAATATTATCAAATCACAGGAGGTACTGGCCAAACTTGAAACAATAAAAGGTAAAACATATGACTCCAGGGATGAATTTATTGGCAGTTTGAATAAAACCTTGTCTGAAAAGGAAATGGCAGATTATAAATTGGACATTTTGAAAAAATCAGTTTCGTTGCCTAGTGCGCTGGTGTTATTTGCCATTTTATTGTTTGTTTCTTCTTTTGCCATATCCATTGGTCCGGTTATGTGGGTTTTATTGTCAGAAATATTTCCCAATCATTTGAGGGGAATGGCCATTTCCATTGCTGGATTTTTCAATGGGATAATTAGTTTTTTGGTAACTTTCCTGTTTCCCTGGTTGTTGGATACCATCGGTGAAGCAGTCACTTTTTACATTTTCACCGGGTTTATGGTAGCCACGTACTTTTTTGTAAAGTATTTCATCCCTGAAACAAAAGAAAAAACCCTGGAAGAGATTGAACGATCAATAGTTAAAATATAAAAAAAGACTTAATAATGATGCAGATCAATAAAAATTTAGGTGGCAAAGCAGCCAAAAATGGAACAGGAGCTTTATGGGAATTTTCTAATAAGAATGACGGATCTTTTATATGCCCTGATCCGGGAGAAATTTCCAAGTTATTTTTTCCAATTATGAACCGATATGGTATGAAATGCTCAGTAACCCCGGAATTAAAAGGGGATATTTGCAGTGGTTTTCATAACTATCATTCCATTCCCACCGTAACCGAGGATTTTCATCGTATAGTAAACAATAGGAATTTTTGGGTAAGGGTGGAAGGCATGACCCCGTGGTCAATACCTGGTGTAAGTGTTTGGCAAAAAGCCGATAAATCAGGAACAGAATCAGTTGCTGAAGGAGAAATAGGGATATTTCACCTTTCCAATAAGAATAACGAACTTGGATTGGAAGGAAAAATCACTGTTTTTGTCCCCCCGGTAGACGATTACGTGGAAGTAATGATCGTAACAGTAAAAAATGAGGGAAGCAGCCCGGTTAAAATGAATAATTTTGCCGCTATTCCCTTGTATGGAAGATCTGCTGATAACCTAAGGGATCATAGGAATGTGACTACCATGTTTATTGAAAATTTCCGGGAGGAAAATGGTG
>CAZOSQ010000010.1:0-21448 GCA_964582245.1 uncultured Bacteroidales bacterium
TAAACCTGTCAATGGAAAAATATTGTGTGGTGAGTGCCACCCTGCGAAAAGGTATTGAAATTACCCATGAAATAAAGGTTTTGTCGAAATAAAAATAAACGCTGACATAGTATTAAAACTGCCAGTGTTTTTTTTCATGTTATATTATTTTTTTAAGGGGCTTCGTCAAATAAGTCCGTTGTATTGTCACTATATGTCACTGAATTGATGATTGGATCTGCTGTATCATCGATATATATCCCGTATTCTTTTGAATATCTTACTATGGTGTTGCTAATCGTAACATTGGAACTTTCAATTCTAATGTTGGTATTTGGCCAGTCACCACCCGCGTATTCTACAATACAATAATCCATGGTTGAACTTGTGGTATTTTCATAAAAGAATATTCCTTTCCATCCACCTTTTGAAGGAACAGATGCTGATGAAGTGAAAGTTATCTTTTCTGTTGAGGATCCGACAGCATTCAGACCACCATTTTCATCATAGGCTATTTCTAATCCACCTGAAGTTGTGAATTTTAATGTTGTTCCAGGTTCTAATGTCAGTATCGGTCCAGTTGTTCCTTTTATTTCAACTGGACCATCAATTATATAATCTACCCCAATTTTTTTCCATGTTGCATTTTCAGTAATAATACCACTCTTAATGTTTACCGGTTTCTCGAAGGTATTGCCATCTCCGATTTTTGAAACATTTTGAACGTAATTTTCAATATCATAAGTGGTATTGTTAATAAATGTATTGTTGATAAAAGATTTGAAATAACTTTGCATCCTTGTTCGTAAAATAAAATATAAGTTCAGGAAAACTACTGGGCGAAATAAATTGACATTTCCCGGGAGTTTCCTGGGTATTATCATCAAGAAACCAGTAGGATTTTATATAGGTAGCCAAAGAAGCACAAGGCAAATACTCTCTCCGGGAAAACATTTCTATGAAGAATAACTAAAAAGATTGTTTGAATTGTTTTAAGAATCTCACGTCATTTTCAAAATACAACCTTAAATCATTGATTTGGTATTTGAGCATGGCTATCCTTTCAATGCCCATACCAAAAGCGTAACCCGTAAATTTTTTACTATCAATTCCGCAGTTTTCAAGAACATTGGGATCTACCATACCACATCCCAAAACCTCTAACCAACCTGAATATTTACAAACATTGCATCCTTTTCCACTACAAATATTGCATGAAACATCCATTTCTGCGGATGGTTCTGTAAATGGAAAATATGAAGGGCGCAATCTAATTTTAGTTTCCTCCCCGAATACTTCCTTGGCAAAATAAAAAAGCGTTTGTTTAAGATCAGCAAAAGAAACATTTTCATCGATATACAAACCTTCAACCTGGTGGAATATGCAATGTGCCCGTGCTGAAATTGCTTCATTTCTAAAAACACGTCCCGGGGCTATTATCCTGATAGGTGGATTGTTTACTTCCATTACCCTTGCTTGCACGGAAGATGTATGGGTTCGAAGTAAAATATCTGGATTTTTTTCTATGAAGAAAGTATCTTGCATATCCCTGGCAGGATGTTCGGGGGGAAAATTAAGGGAGGAAAAAACATGCCAGTCGTCTTCAATTTCTGGTCCGGTAGCAACCACGAAACCAATATTGGAAAAGGTTTTAAATATAAGGTTTTGAACTATGGAAAGTGGATGCCTTGTTCCCATGGGGATATCTTCACCGGGGGCGGAAAGATCAATGTTTACATTACTTGACTTTTGTTTTTCTATTTCGTTATTCAGTTCGGTTAACTTGTTTGATGCTTTTTGTTTTAATGTGTTTAGTTTTTGTCCATATAATTTTTTTTCTTGCGGGGGTACATTTTTAAATTCATCAAACATCTGGCTAATAATTCCTTTTTTACTTAAATATTTAAGCCTGAATTGTTCAACTTCATTAGGATCAGTCGTTTCAAAAGAATCAATTTCTTGCAATATGGTATCTATATTTTCTAACATAAGGGTTAATTTAATAATTTTGCTTTTATTATTCGAATGTCATTTTCAGGTCTATTATTTTTATCAACAAGCACGTTGTTTATTTTTTCAACTACATCCATACCTTCAATAACTTCACCGAAAATGGTGTAAGCTGCATCTAAATGAGCTGAACCACCAATACTCTTGTAAATTTCCCTTTGCTCGGGGGTGTATTTAAAAGGTTTAATTTCACTAACTTTTTTATAAGTAAGTATTTTACAATTTTCTACTATTTCTTCTTTTTTATCTGCTGTAAGTTCTTTTTTATCGATTTTATTTATTTCTGAAATATACAGGCTATCAAATATTTTCTTTTGATTCATAGAGTTAATATGCAATTCCACCTGGTCTAATTGTTGGTCTGTATAGGTTTGACCCTGGACAACATAAAATTGTGATCCGGAAGATGCCCTGGAAGGATTAACGTTGTCACCTTGACGAGCTGCTGCTAATACTCCTTTTTTATGAATGAACCGGGTATTTATTTCTGCTGGAATTGTATATCCAGGGTTACCTATACCCAACATTTGTCCTTTTTTCGCATCACGGGAATTAGGATCACCTGTTTGAATCATAAAATTTTTGATTACCCTGTGGAATAATAGATTATCATAAAATCCTTCGTTAATTAATTTAATAAAATTATCTCGATGTAAGGGTGTTTCATTAAAAAGCTTAACTTTGATGTCCCCAAATTGTGTTTCAAATAGAACAATTTTATATCCAAGTTTGTCTTGGCTGAAACAACTTAAACATAAAAATATGAAAATAGAAACTGTAAAAAATTTTGTTTTCATGATGATCTTAAATTATTTTTCTTCGATGTATTAATATTAAACTGTTAATCGTTTTATGGGGCAACTGATTATATGAATGAAAACATTGCATTTCCGCTTTTATTATTTCTTTTTTAGAAAATGTAGGGAAATAAATTATTCTCATGAGTAACCCTTTAACCATGGAATATTAGGATTTTAATAAATTGTATCATTTTGTATAAATCATGTTTTAAAATGCAAAAATATAAAAAGTATGAAAATAGCAATAAGTGGGAGCACTGGATTTATAGCTAAAAAATTAAAAAAATACTTGGAACAGGATTACGAGATTATTTCCATATATAAAGAGGATTTTTACAATAATCATGCTAATTTAATAAGAAAAATTAAACAATGTGATGTTGTTATAAATCTTTCAGGATACTCTATCTTCAATAAATGGACAAAGGATAATCAAAATTTAATGGTTGAAAGTAGGGTTTACACGACCAGGAAAATTGCTGAAGCCATAAGTATAACTGATAAAAATATAACATTAATCAATAATTCGGCCATAGGTATTTATGACACACAATCAATTCATACTGAAAAAAGTACCAGGTTTGAATCAGATTTTCTAGCTCGTTTGGTTAGAAAATGGGAAGCAGAAGTTAATAAAATTGATAAAAAGGGAGTAAGAAAAGTCATTTTTCGGTTGGCAATTGTATTGGAAAAAGACGGGGGAATGCTAAAAAAAATAATGCCTTTATTCAAGTTTGGGATGGGAGCAAAACTTGGAACCGGTGAACAATATTTTTCATTCATTCACATGGAAGATTTATTAAGAGCATATAAATTTGCGATAGAAAATAAAAATATGCAGGGAATTTATAATTTGTCCGCACCTGGAACAACAACAAATTTAGAATTTTCCAAGGAATTGGCCAATAATTTAAATCGTTCCTTATTGTTTAAAGTTCCTGGAAAAGTTTTACAAATTATTTTTGGGGAAAGGGCCGATTTAATGTTAAAAGGTCAGCAAGTTAAACCTGCCAGGCTATTGGAAGAAAACTTTGAATTTGAGTATCCTAATATAAGTATGACTTTACGAGATTTAGTTAAATAATTTGAACCATTTAAAACAACTTGCCGGGCAAACTGTAATTTACGGTTTAAGCATTAATATCTACAGGTTATTAAATTACCTTGTAGTACCCTTGCATACAAACCTAATAATCGATACAGCTAAATATGGTGTTATTACCAATTTATACGGTTATGCAGCCATATTATTAGCCTTGCTAACCTACGGAATGGAGACCGGGTATTTTAGGTTTTCTTCGAAATATAAAAATAGGGAAGATGTATACAGTTCGATCATTGTTTCATTGTTTTTTACGTCCGGGCTCTTTATATTTTTAATGTATCTTTATTCCGGGCAAATAGCTAATTTTATACAATATCCACAAAATCCCGAATATATTAGATGGTTTGGAATTATTATAGGGCTTGATGCTTTTACTTCCATTCCAATGGCCAAATTGAGAAAATTGGGTCGTCCTTTAAAATTTGCTTTTGTAAATTTAATTTCAATTATTGTCTATATTATTATCAATGTTTTTTTCTTATGGCTTGTGCCTGCAATCATAGAATCAAACCCTGATTCTTTTTTGAAGGAGTATTACGATCCTGAAGAACTGGTAAAATACGTTTTTATAGCTAATATTTTTCAATCCATCGTGAAAACACTGTTGTTATCAAAAGAAATATTTGATGTTAAATTGGTTTTTAATTGGAAATTATTCCGTGAAATTTTAAGATATTCTTGGCCTATATTATTTGTAAGTTTTTTTGGATTATTAAGTCAAAATATTGAAAAGGTAATTATGCCTTTTCTTATTCCCAATAGGGAAGTAGCCGCTGAAATGTTAGGTATTTATGGTGCTTGTTTTAAATTAGGTGCTTTTATTGTTTTATTTAACCAGATGTTCAGGTATGCAGCAGATCCATTTTTTTTCAGCAAAGAAAACGAAACCAATGCCAAAGATATATATGCTGATGTAATGAAATATTTTGTATTGTTTAGCGTGGTTATATTCTTGGTTGTATCTGTATATCTTGATATTTTTAAATTTATTATTGGATCAGATTATTGGGCAGGATTGGAAATTGTTCCCATTATTTTATTAGCCAATGTTTTCCAAGGAATTTTATATAATTTATCGTTCTGGTACAAATTAACAGACAAAACAAAATATGGTTTATTGATATCATTTATTGGTGCTTTAATTGTCATAGTTCTAAACATTATTTTGGTACCAAAAATTGGTTATGTCGGATCTGCAATTGGATATTTCTCATCCTTCTTCATAATGTCTATAATTTCTTACTTCATAGGGCGTAAACATTACAAGATTAATTATGAAACTGGTAAAATATTATTGTTTATAGGAGGTGCTATACTCATTTTTGGAATTACTCGTTTTATAAACTTACAACATCTGGTCTTTAATTACATTATCAAGTCATTATTATTATTGTTTTATATCTTTGCAATTTATAAAACAGAATATAAGAATTTGAAGAATATAATAAGAACTGGAAAATGAAAGTACAAGTAGTAAATAAATCGAAACATGATTTGCCTCAATATGGCACAGAACATGCAGCAGGACTTGATTTAAGGGCAAATTTAGATCAACCTGTCATCTTGAAACCACTGGAAAGAGCCCTTATCCCCACAGGATTATATATAGCTTTACCTGTTGGCTTCGAGGCCCAAATTCGTCCTAGGAGCGGAATGGCTTTGAAACATGGTATCACGGTTTTAAATACACCTGGTACCATTGATGCGGATTATCGCGGTGAGGTACGTGTGATATTGGTAAATTTATCAAATGACGAGTATGAAATAAATGATGGTGAACGTATTTGCCAAATGGTAGTAGCCAAGCATGAAACAATAAATTGGGATGTAGTTGAAATATTAGAAGAATCTACACGTGGAGAAGGTGGATTCGGACATACCGGGAAAAATTAAAAATTAAAACTATATGAATTTAATTATACCTATGGCTGGAATGGGAAAAAGAATGAGGCCTCATACCCTTACTATTCCAAAGCCATTAATTAAAATTTCAGGAAAATCAATTGTTCAATTATTAATAGAAGAGATCTCAAAATCCATAGACGGAAAAATTGATGAAATTGCTTTTGTTATTGGAGATTTTGGAAAAAAAATAGAAAATGAGTTACAGGATATTGCTAAAAATTTAGGTGCAAAACCTTCCATTTATTACCAGCTTGATCCTTTAGGTACTGCACATGCAATATATTGTGCCAAGGAATCTTTGAAGGGAGAAACAATCGTAGCATTTGCTGATACATTGTTCAAGGGCAATATTTCCTTGAATAAATCTTATGATAGCATTATCTGGGTAAAGGAAGTTGAAGATCCTTCCCAATTTGGTGTTGTTAAATTAGGTGAAAAGGGACAAATAGTTGAATTTGTTGAAAAGCCCTCTAATTTAATTTCAAATCTCGCTATTATTGGGATTTATTTTTTCAAGAAAGGTGAAGAGTTAAAAGAAGGTATTCAGCATATCATTGAAAATAAAATTGTTGCTAGCGGTGAATATCAATTGACAACTGTATTGGAAAACATGGTCAAAGATGGAAAATTGATGTTTCCCGGTAAAGTTGATTCATGGTTAGATTGTGGAAACAAGGATGCCACCCTAAATACCAATAAAGAAATTTTAAAACATAGTTCTCCTGGTAAACCCGGGAATATAGAATTAATAAATTCAATCATCATTGACCCATGTTATATCGGGAATAACGTGAAGATTGAAAATTCAATCATTGGTCCTTATGTATCCTTGGGAAATGATTCAATGGTTTGTAAATCAACAATAAGAAATTCAATCATACAAGAAAATTCTTATATTGATTCAAAATGTTTATCCAATTCCATGATAGGAAATCATTGTCACGTTATTGGTAAAACGGATGATTTAAATATAGGAGATTATTCCAAGATCGGTAGCGAATGAAAAATGGATGGGTTTATATAATTGCATTGTTTTTGTTTTCTTGTTCTAATGGATTAAACAGGATTCAAATTCCTATTAATACTAGGACCAAGGATGTTAAGGAAGATTATTACGAGGCTATTATTGATGCTACAAAATATCGAATTTTCGGGCAAGTCAATAGGGCGGAAAATCTGTTAAAACAATGCATAAAACATTACCCGGAAGGTGCCGCAGCTTATTATGAACTTTCTATCCTCAGTTATATGGGTGGGAATTTAGATAAAGCTGTTGATTATGCTAGGAGTGCCGTTGATATTGATCCATCGAATATTTGGTATATGTTTCAACTCGCTTCTTTCTATAAAGAACAAAAAGAATATGATAAAATAGTTAGTATTTACAGGCAAATTCTAATTCAAAACCCAGATCGATTTGATATTTATATGGATCTTGCCGAGTTGTATTGGAGTCAAGGAAATACCAAGGAAGCTATTCTTATTTTAGACAGGTTAGAAGAGCTTAACGGTATAACCGAACAGGTAAGTTTGATGAAGGAACAAATTTATGTTTCTTCGAATGACTACAATAGTGCTATACGGGAATTAAAACGGTTGATTGAAAAAGAACCCGAAAATGTAAAGGGTTTAGGTATACTTGCTGAACTCATGTTAACCGTGGGACGAAACAATGAAGCCCTAGATTTATTTCATGATATTTTCGATATTGATCCTGGTAATGGTCTGGCACAAATGTCCATAGCAAGTTATTACAGGATAATAGGGGATTATGAAAATGCTTTTTCGTATTATGAAAAAATCATAAAAAATGATGGTATTTCCATTGAAATGAAATTGAAAGAATTAGCTAAATTATTATCGGATGAAATTGTCTTTGCCCATAACAAATTAAAGATTAAAGATTTATTAGAAAAGTTGTACGAAATAGAAGGAGATTTGCAAGTTAAGACTTTAATGGCTGAATATTATTTGCGTATTGATGATAAGGAAGGTGCTAAACAAATATTGAGAGAGGTGGCAAAACAGAGCGATAAAATTATTTTACATGAACAGCTTTTATATTTGGATAATATAACCCGTGATTATGATAAAATGATTGAGGATGCAGGTTATGCCATGGAATTTTTTAAAAATGAACCTAATTTCTATTTTTATAAAGGACTTGCATATAATAGGAAAAATAATTACCATCAGGCTGTGCCTGTTCTTAGAGAGGGATTGAAATTGTCAATGGTTAATAATGCTAAAAATATTAATAACGAGATAAATATACAATTGGGTGAAGCTTACTATCAATTAGAAAAATATGATAGCTCTGATTATTTTTTCGAGGTGGCTATACAACACGATTCATTAAATACCAATGTTTTAAATAATTATAGTTATTACCTATCTCTTAGGGGTGAAAATTTAGAACGTGCACGTGAATTGTGTGAAAAACTAGTTAAATTAAATAATAGTAATTATTCTTATTTGGACACTTATGCCTGGGTCTTGTATAAGCTGGGAGAATATAATGATGCATTAGATTTAATAAAGCTTGCTATTGGCAGGGGTGGCCATAATGATCCTGTTATCTTGGATCATAAAGGAGATATTTTGGAAAAGTTGGGCCAGGATGAGGAAGCTATTAAAACCTGGGAAAAATCAATTTTAATAGGCGGGGATAAAGATGAAATTGAAAGAAAAATTGATAAGATCAAGAAAAAGAATGAATTATAAAACCATAGTATTTTTTTTTCTTTGTGTTTTTGTTTTAATGGGTTGTAAGAAGAACAATGAGAAGGATAATATAAAACCTGAACGGATATCCAAAATTTTGGATTTGCTGGAAGATAGTAATAATGAATATAATACATTATTTATCAAGAAGTATAATATGAAATACAATGATAATAATGTTAAACATTCAGCAAAAGGATATATTAAAAATATCAAGGATAGCGTAATTATGATTTCTGTGATTCCTACCCTGGGAATTGAAATGGCAAGGGTTTATTTTTATCAAGATAGTATTATATTGGTAAATAAACTGGAAAGAATTGAAAATCATTATACTTATAATTATTTTCAAAAAATGATCGGGTTAAAAATTGATCTTGACATCATTCAAAAACTTATTATTAATAATTTTGTATTATATGGCAATGTAAATAAAAAGGAATTGAAAGGTAAAACTGAAGTTGTTAATAACATGCATAAAATGATTATTGAAAATGAAATCATTCAAGAAATATTAATCAATGGAAGCAATTATAAACTAAAGGAATTATATTTGATAGGTAAGAATCGAAATAACATGAAGATTACTTATGACGATTATAAGGAATTCCAAGGGATAGATATTCCCCGGGATTTAGAATTTAAATTGATTAATGAAATAAATCCAATTAATATCTATTTGAATTATGGAATGATTGAAGTAAATAGTAGTTTTGGTGTCGATTATTCTCCAAAAAGGGGATATGAAAAAAAATATTTTAATTAGTGATTGCTTTTAGGATAAAAATAACATCTTTTTTAATTTTGTTTTGTTTTTTTTCTATTTTCGGATTGAAAGGACAAAAAATAGAAAGTTTACAGGAAAGAAAACAAAAGGCTCAAGAAGAAATGGGATATGCAAAAAAGTTATTGGAAGAGACTAAAAGTAAGAAAACTAATACAATTAATACTCTTCAAGTATTAAATAGGAAAATTGCTTTAAGAAATGCTTTTATAGAAGAAACCAAGCATGGTATAGACCAAATTCAAGCTGAAATATATGCCAACGAGGAAAAAATAAAGAGGTTGAATAAAGAATTACTTTCTGTTAAGAGGGAATATGCTAGGGTTATTCAAGAATCATATAAAAAAAGAGGAAATTATAATTATTTGGAATTTATTCTTGCAAGTGAAGATTTTAACCAAGCCTATAAAAGGTTTAAGTATTTGCAACAATATGCTAATTATAGAACTAGGCAAGTAGAAAAAATTAAGGAATTAGAAAACGATATTATCGAGACTAATTTAAAATTGGAACACAAAAAGAATGACAAGATTCAATTAATGACCCGTAGGGAGAAGGAGAAGGAAACCCTTTCTGGAGAAAAGCAAGAGAAGAAAAATGTGATTGAATTATTAAAAGATAAGGAAGATAAGCTTAAAAAAGACATACGGGATAAAGAAAGGATAGCCAACCAGCTGGTGAATGAGATCAAAAAAATGATCGAGGAAGAAAATAAAAAGCGGAAAGGTTTGGAAATGCTTACCCCTGCTGAAAAAGTTATTTCAACAGATTTTAAAAAAAATATGGGACGGTTACCTTGGCCAACCAGAAAGGGTATAGTGACGGGATATTTTGGAGAGCATAACCATCCTGTTTTTGGGGCGGATGTCAAAATAAGTAACAATGGAATAGATATAACTACCACTGAGAATTCTGATGTAAGAGCTATTTTTGGTGGAAAAGTATCAAAGGTCATTGCCATTTTGGGAGCTAATAATACTGTTGTGATAAGACATGGTAATTATATTTCCGTGTATCAAAATTTAGTTGATGTAACTGTTAAAGCTGGTGATGAGGTAAAAATAAAAGATAAGATTGGTATTGTAGCTAAAAATAAGAATGGGGAATACATAGTACATATAGAAATTTGGGAGGAGTATAAAAAACTTAATCCAATTGATTGGCTTAGTAAGTAGAAAAATATTTGTAATTTAGCATAGAATAAGTATAAATATTTTATATATTTGAAAAACTTAGAACAGATTTATAGCTGTAAATTTTATATTTGATGGAAAAGATCCTAAAAATATCTTCGGAAATAGAAAATTTAAGAAAGGTTGAGAAACTTGTAGATGATATATCAGACGAGTTTAAGTTAAATTCGGAGTTATATGGCAATATTTTAATAGCAACCTTGGAAGCTGTTAATAATGCCATTTTACATGGAAATAAACTAGACCAAGATAAGGTAGTTAATATAAAAATAAAATTTGCCAACGAAGAACTTGCTATTGACATTAAAGATGAGGGAACAGGGTTTGATTATAATAATATCCCGGATCCTACAGCACCTGAAAATATTGAAAATGTTAATGGAAGAGGCGTTTTTTTAATGGACAAACTATCTGATGGGATAGAATTTTTCGATAACGGTAGTAGAGTCCTCTTAAAATTTAACGTTAAGTAACTTGGCTATATACTTTCATAATGAGGACATAAGTTTTCATTTGAACCGGCAAAATAATATTAAAAAATGGATTAAAGAAGTTATAGGTAAAGAAAAATATATACTTGGTAGTATCAATATAATTTTTACATCAAGAAAAAGAATATTTGAAATTAATTTAGAATATTTGGGGCATGATTATTTTACAGATATTATTACATTTGAATACAATGAAAATAATGTAATAAGTGGAGATATTTTTATTTGCCCGGAAGTTGTTCATGAGAATGCGGGTGAATATAAAACAACTTTAGAAAATGAGCTACTCCGTGTAATAATTCATGGTATTTTACATTTAATTGGTTACGATGACCAGGATGAAAAGGATAAAGCTAACATGAGGAAAATGGAAGATATATATTTAGCATTAATACCAAGTTAGTTTTTTTTTCGTATTTCATTCATTGAAGATTGTAATTATATTTCAAATATTTTTTACGATATTAATTTTGCCGAAACATGCATGATTAAACTTCGTTTATAAGGATCTTTTGAGATAGTGAAGATTATTGTTTTTTTAGTTGTGCTTAGATTTATAAAAAGTATTTTTTAAGAAATGAATCAAATATATGATGTTTTAGTAGTAGGAGCAGGACATGCTGGATGTGAAGCTGCATATGCCAGTTCAAAAATGGGGATGAAAACTTTATTGGTTACATTGGATATGGGTAAAATTGCACAAATGTCCTGCAATCCTGCCATGGGAGGTATAGCTAAGGGTCAAATAATAAGAGAAATTGATGCTTTAGGAGGATTATCCGGTATCATTACAGATAAAAGCAGCATTCAATTTCGAATGTTAAACCGGTCCAAGGGACCTGCCATGTGGAGTCCTCGCGCCCAATGTGATAGAATGAAATTTTCTGAATATTGGCGATTAGCTCTTGAGAAGGTTGAGAATTTAGATTTTTTACAAGATATGGTTATCCAATTGATCATTGATAAAGGTAATGTTCGAGGGGTGAAAACATTGATTGGATTCGAAATTTTTGCTAAAAGTGTTATACTAACCATGGGGACTTTTCAAAATGGTTTGATGCATGTGGGTAAAAAAAATTTTAAGGGAGGTAGAATTTCTGAAAGTGCTTCTTATGGAATATCTGAGCAATTAAGCGAATATGGTTTTGAAGTCGATAGGATGAAGACAGGTACTCCTGCAAGATTAGACGGGCGATCTATTAATTTTAATAAATTGGATGAACAGCCGAGTGATTTGGAAGGGGGAAGATTTTCTTATGTTAAAGTAGAAAACAAACTTAAATATAGGAGTTGTTTTATTGCTTTTACAAATAGTGACTGTCACGGAATATTAAAAAAAGGATTTGAAGACTCACCATTATTCCAAGGCATAATTAAGGGTAGGGGACCAAGATATTGTCCAAGCATTGAAGATAAAATTGTGACATTTGCTGACAAGGAAAAACACCAATTATTTATAGAGCCTGAAGGGGAAGAAACAGTTGAATTTTATATAAATGGATTTTCATCGTCTTTACCATTTGATATACAATTGGAAGCTTTAAGGAAAATTGAAGGTTTGGAAAATGTTAAATTTTTTCGTCCAGGTTACGCCATTGAATATGATTATTATCCACCTACACAATTAAATGCTACTTTAGAAACTAAGGAAATCGGCAATTTGTATTTTGCTGGTCAAATAAACGGGACTACGGGGTATGAAGAAGCAGCAGCTCAAGGATTAATGGCTGGTATTAATGCCACCCTTAAAATAAAACGCAATGAGCCTCTTGTTTTAAGAAGGGATCAAGCGTATATAGGTGTTTTAATTGATGATTTAATCACGAAAGGAGTTGATGAACCTTATAGGATGTTTACATCAAGGGCTGAATATAGGATTTTATTAAGGCAAGATAATGCTGATCAAAGATTGACTCGAATAGGTTGTGAAATTAATTTGGCTTCACCTGACCGTTTGGACAATTTAACCCGTAAGGAAAAAAATGTTGAATCATTGATTAAATTTTGTCAGAATAAGAGCATTAAACCAGATATTATTAATAAAAAATTACTAGAATTAAATACCACCGAATTAAATCAATCCGTTAAATTAATTAATATTTTAATGAGACCACAGGTAAGTATTCGAAATTTGGAAGGATTAATTCCAGGGTTTGATGAATTTTACCAGGACAACATTGATAAACAAGAGCTGTTAGAATCTGCTGAAATTATTATAAAATATGCCGGTTATATTGAGCGAGAAAAACTTAATGCGGATAAAATTCAACGATTGGAGAACATTAGATTGAGTGAAAACATTGATTATAATCAATTCCAATCTATTTCCACGGAGGGAAAACAAAAGTTGAATAGGATTAAGCCTGGCACCATTGCACAAGCTTCTAGGATACCAGGTGTAAGCCCCGCCGATATAAGCGTCCTATTAATTTATTTAGGAAGGTAAGCAAATGTTCCACGTGGAACATTTTAAAATATAAATTTGTTTTTAGTTATTCCAGAAATTTGAAAATGACTAATTATGATGATCATATTAGAAATATAGTTCAAGGATTGCCAGAAAATCCCGGAGTTTACCAATACATTGACGTTCATGGAAAAATAATATACGTTGGTAAAGCTAAAAATTTAAAAAAAAGGGTGTCTTCATATTTCAATTCACAGGGGACTAAAAGTCAAAAAATTAATGTCATGATCAGAAAAATTTATGACATTAAATATATTGTTGTTGAATCTGAATCCGATGCTCTTTTGTTGGAGAATAATTTAATAAAGAAATATCAACCTCGATATAATGTTAACCTCAAGGATGATAAAACTTTCCCTTGGATTTGTATTAAAAATGAAAAATTTCCAAGGGTTTTCATGACCAGGGATTTTATTCGGGATGGGTCAGAATATTTCGGGCCTTATACTTCCGTGGGAATGGTGAGGACTATTTTAGAATTCATAAAGCAAATTTATAAATTACGCACTTGTAATTATAACCTGGATAGTGATAAAATTGAAGAGGGTAAATACAAGGTTTGTCTAGAATATCATATCGGAAACTGTATAGCACCTTGTGTGGGTAAACAATCCGAGGAGGAGTATAATGATTCAATAGCTGAAATCCGGGAACTATTAAAGGGAAACATCGGGAGCCTTTTAAAATATTTAAAGGAATTAATGCAAAAATATGCAAACGAATATGAATACGAGAAGGCAGATTCCATTAAAAATAAAATCAAGTTAATTGAAAAGTATAGGAGCAAATCAACCGTGGTTAATCCTTCTATTAATAATGTAGATGTTTTTTCTATTGTACAGGAAAATGATTTCGCTTTCGTTAATTTCTTGAGGGTAGTAAATGGTGCTATCATACAAGCCAACACGATGGAATTAAAGAAAAAATTAGACGAACCTGAAAAGGATCTTTTAACAATTGCAATGATTGAAATGAAGGAGAGGGTCAATAGTTTATCAAAAGAAATAATTGTGCCTTTTGAAATGGATATTGAAATGGAAGAGTTTAAATTTATTGTCCCAAAAATAGGTGATAAATTGAAATTATTAGAATTGTCGAAGAGGAATGCAAGATATTACATGGAGGAGCAAATCAAAAGGAGAAATTCTTTAAAATCCTACCAGGATAGAATAGAAGGTAAACTTCTTATTGTAAAAAAGGATCTTAGGTTAAATATGCTCCCGATTCATATAGAATGTTTTGATAATTCTAATATCCAAGGTAGTAATCCCGTTGCATCCTGTGTTGTTTTTAAAAATGGAAAACCGAGTAAATTAGATTATAGGCACTATAATATAAAAACTGTTTCTGGTCCTGATGATTTTGCATCTATGAAAGAAGTAGTGTATCGCAGGTATAAACGGCTTCAAGATGAAAATCTAAATTTACCCCAACTGATTGTCATTGATGGGGGTAAAGGTCAGTTAAATGCAGCATTAAAAAGTTTAGAGGAATTAAACTTAAAAGGAAAGATAGCTATAATTGGAATTGCAAAACGGTTAGAAGAGATTTATTTTCCCGGTGATGAAATTCCAATTTACCTAGATAAAAATTCTATTACTTTAAAATTAATCCAGCACATTAGAAATGAAGCTCACAGGTTTGGAATAAATTTTCATAGGAGTAAAAGATCAAAAGGTATGATCGATTCTGAACTTACTCATATTACAGGAATTGGTAAGGATTCTATTCAAAAATTATTGATTAATTTTAAAACGGTTGAAAATGTGCGTAATGCTAAGTTTGAAGAGTTGGAAAATGTTGTAAAAAAAGCAAAAGCCAAAATTATTTGGAATTATTTTCATTCTTTGTAATTTTCTTTATCAGTATTACATACAAAGCAAGGTAATGATAATTATCCAGGTAGAATCGGCAGTATCTTTCTTGATATTGGACTCCTGACCAGTCGCAAAAAGATTGACGAAAAAAAAGATGTCTATTTTCAATAGATCTACTTTTTTCATTCATACAAAATATGTTTTGAATGGTTTACTTTCTATTTAGTCCAGTGATTAAATTTGGATAAAAATCCCATGTTGTTGGAAATTTTTTACTTTCAGTGAACTCGCTAAAGTTTCTGGTCATACGTATTTTATGATCTTGAACATGAGAATTTTTTCGGTAAAAATATCTAGCAATGGCTGTCATTAAACCTTTATCTTGTTTTGCCATAGCTTCACGATTGCGAAGGCGGTGACACAAAAATGCCATCTCTCCCTTATAATTCAAGTTGGTGATGTTTGGAGATTGATTTTTCTGTTAGATTATTAATATAATTTATTGTTATTAAGATGTATACCTTCTTCATAAATCACATTCCTGTAACCAATCCCCATGGAATCCTTGGATAATATGTCCTTATTGGATAAAGTAGTGTAGAGAGGATCTTATCCAGGGAAAGAATTGCCAAACCTAAACGATTAAAAAATTAAGGAGAATTACTTATTTCGGTCGGTTACGTAATGAATAAAATCAATAAGTGATGTTTTGACAGGAGAACTTGGATAATCTTTAATTAACTCGATGGCAGCATTTTTGTATTCTTGCATTTTCTGGTTAGCATACTGAATTCCTCCATTTTTTTCTACAAAAGAAGAAATTTCAATGAGTGCATCATTGGTTATTTTTTTTTCATTTATAAGTTTAATGATTTTCTTTTTTTCCAATTTTGAGCATGTTTGAAATGAATGAATAAGGGGTAGAGTTAATTTTTTTTCCTTGAGATCATTTCCCTTTGGTTTCCCGGTTTTGCTATTATACTGAAAATCAAGGAGATCGTCTTTTATTTGAAAGGCTATTCCTATATTTTTACCGAAATTTTTTAAATTATTCACCTCGGCGGGTGTGGCATTAACGGATCTTGCACCACAGGCGGTACATGCAGCTATCAAGGTTGCAGTTTTCTTGGTAATTATTTCAAAATAATCATTCTCTTTTATGTTCAACTTTCTTGATTGTTGTATCTGTAAAAGCTCGCCCTCACTCATTTCCTTTACAGCTTCAGAAACTATTCCAAGAAGCTCATGTTCCCCTTCTTCAATGGTGAGTAATAATCCCTTTGCTAATAAATAATCGCCAGTTAAAACCGCTGCTTTTGATTTCCAGAGTGCATTTATGGAAAAAAAACCTCTCCGGCTATAGGATTCATCCACGACATCATCATGGATAAGTGTAGCAGTATGTAACATTTCAATAAGTGACGCTGCTGTAAAGGTGGAAGAATTTATAGTTCCCGTTAATTTTGCACTGAGAAAAACCAGGATGGGTCGCATCTGTTTTCCTTTGCGCTTTAAAATGTACCTGGTAATAATATCCAATAGAGGAACGTTACTTTTAAACGCGGAGGAAAATTTTTTCTCGAATCTAGTAATTTCTTCCTGGATTGGGATTTTTATGGTTGAAAGTCGGTTCATTCCTAAATTTTCTTTGTCACAAAGTTAATCATTTTAAGATTTAAATGTATTTTATTCAATTTAAACCTGTTTTTATTTAATATATTTATATATTTGTATTACTTATTATGAGATATAATGAAATGATTTTCACTATTTAAGAATACAGAATATAATTGGAAAATATTGCATCCTGCCTAATATGAATAGCTTTACCGGGTATTTTTGAATAAGCATTATTTTAAAATCAAGAGTTGGAAATCATAGCTATGTTTAGATAATATAAAAAAATTAATATATTACCATGAACTCGAAATATAGTAAATTAACCCCTGAACAATTATCTGACGCGGCTTCCATGTTAAAAGCCATTGCACATCCTATACGAATTTCAATCTTGGATAGGTTAGACAACGGTATAGCCCTAACAGTCACCGAGATACACGAAAATCTTGGAATAGAACAATCTGTTGCTTCCCACCACCTGGGAATTCTTCGTGATAAAAATGTACTTAGTTCAAGAAGAGAGGGTAAGAATACTTATTATTTTTTAAAAAACGAGAATTTTGCCGGTATCATCGAGTGTTTGAGCAAATGTGCTTGCATTTAATATTATGAATTCATCCGTGGTTAGAATTACAAAGGAATTTGATTTTGAAATGGCCCATGCTTTGTGGAATTATGATGGAGCTTGTAAAAATATACATGGACATTCTTATAAACTTATGGTGACGCTTAAAGGTCACCCTAATAATGATCCTACATCTCCTAAATTAGGCATGTTAATAGATTTTAAAGAACTTAAAAATTTAGTTAATAATTTAATTATTAAGAGATTTGATCATGCATTAGTTATTAATGAAAATGCACCGCATGATTTTATAAAAAATGAAGGGGCTAAACAAATGTTTGATAAGATTGAAATTTTGCCCTTTCAACCTACTTGTGAAAAGCTTATTTCCTATTTCGCCCTGCAGTTGATGGAAAAACTTCCTCCAAACGTGAATTTACATAGCTTACGTTTATATGAAACTTCAAATTCTTACGCGGAATGGTATCTCGAGGATAATAACTTTTAATTAATTATTCTTGAATTTGATCAACGATTTGATTTTATTTGCAAATTGAATAAATCTATACCCAAAATCGAATAACAAGTTGATGAACATCTTTTAAAGATTCTTTCATGAATTATTTTTTTGATCGGGAATAAAAAATCCCGGATAATTTTAGTAATGGGATTGTCAGAATCTTGTTAGGATTTTTGGAATAATATAGAGTAGAATAATATATAATTACTTACTGGTTCAAGGTTAAATAATATTAATTATTTTTCGTTGAAATATATTGATTTTAATTCTTATAGAAGAATCAAGGGCAATGTACACTAACTGTTTTTCAACTTTCACGCTTAAATTAAAAGGGAATGATGCCAGGTGACCATAAAATATTTTTTCTTGATGCATATGCATTAATTTTTAGGGCGTATTACGCTTTTATTAGGAATCCTAGGGTAAATACCAAGGGATTGAATACTTCCGCAATTTTCGGGTTTACAAATACCCTGTTAGAGATTTTAAACAATGAACGACCTACTCACGTGGCGGCGGTATTTGATCCACAAACCAAAACATTCCGTCATGATATCTATTCAGAATATAAGGCTAACAGGGAATCAACCCCGGAGGATATTAAACAGGCTGTGCCGTACATCAAAAAAATATTAAAAGCTTTTGGTATTCCTGTTATACAAATTGATGGTTTTGAAGCCGATGATATCATAGGGACATTGGCAACGAAAGCTTGTAAGGCTGGATATACTTCTTATATGATGACGTCAGATAAAGATTATGCTCAATTAGTAAGAGATAACTTGTTTATTTACAAACCCAGGAGCAGTGGAGCCGGAGTGGAAATTCTTGGCGTAAATGAAATTAAGGAAAAATATGGAATCAATACTCCTGCCCAATTTATAGATATTTTAGCACTATGGGGTGATAAAGTAGACAATGTGCCAGGAGTAGAAGGAGTTGGCGAAAAGACAGCCATAAAACTTATCAATGAATTTGAATCCATTGATAATCTCATTGCAAATGCAGATAAACTTAAAGGAAAACTTAAAGAAAGGATAATTAATGGGCAAGATAACATTATATTATCACGTAGATTAGTAGAAATTATTACCGATCTACCCATTGAATTAGATATTGAAAATATGCACGTGAGTGAGAGGGATGAAATTTCAATACGAGAAATATTAGAGGAGTTAGAATTTAAATCAATACTCGAACGTGTTTTTCCCGGGAACATGGCCAAGAAACAGGAAGCCGTGCAACAGAGTTTATTTGATCAAGTGGAAACCAATGTTCAATCAAAAGATGATGGATTTCCCGACACAAATGATCAATTCGATTCTATTGGAACAGTAAAAAAGGAATATCACTTGATCCAATCTCAAAATGAACGTGGGGAATTAATACAATTGTTAAAGAACCAAGAATATTTTTGCTTTGATACGGAAACTACCTCCAAGGATTCTCATGAAGCTAACCTAATCGGGATTGCTTTTTCCTTTCAATGCCATCAAGCGTTTTATGTTCCCGTACCTAGTGATTTTGAGGAAATTAAATCTATATTGCAAGAATTTAGTTTAGTTTTCGAGGATGAAAGTATCTTGAAAATTGGTCAAAATTTAAAGTATGATCTCTGTGTATTAGCTAAATATGATATAGAAGTTAAAGGAAAACTTTTTGATACAATGGTAGCCCATTATCTTTTACATCCTGAGTTAAGTCATAGCTTGGATTTAATGGCAAACCAGTATTTAAATTATGAACCCATTTCTATAGAGACACTTATTGGTTCCAAAGGAAAGAACCAATTAAATATGAGGGATATCGAGGTGGAAAGGGTCAAGGACTATGCATGCGAAGATGCCGATGTCACTTGCCTGGTATTTGAAAAGATGAAGGAAGAAATTGTATCACGGGGTTCCGCGGATTTATTTGAAAATATTGAAATGCCCTTGGTTCTTGTCTTATCGGAAATGGAAAGAGCTGGTGTAACTATCGACCATGAGGCTTTAAACGAATATGCTATTTTACTTAATAAAGAAGCAAGGGATGTTGAAGAAAATATTTACAAGATGGCTGGGGAGGTTTTCAATATCTCTTCTCCAAAACAACTTGGGGAAATCCTTTTCGACAAATTGTGCATCGATGTTAAGGTTAAAATGACCAAAACAAAGCAGTACTCGACAAGTGAAGAGACCTTGTTGAAGATAAAGGACAAACATCCTATAATTGAACAAATTTTAACATGCCGGTCATTACGGAAGTTGATTTCCACTTACGTGGAAGCTTTGCCAAAATTGGTTAATTCCAACTCTGGGCGCATACATACCTCTTTTAACCAAACCATTACTTCAACTGGAAGATTGAGTTCAAATAACCCGAATTTACAAAATATACCTATTCGAGAAGAAAGAGGACGTCTTATACGTAAAGCATTTATTCCGTCTTCACCCGGGAATCTTATAATTTCTGCCGACTATTCTCAAATTGAATTAAGGCTGATGGCACATATGAGCGGAGATAAAAATATGATCCAGGCGTTTATCGATGGGGAAGATATCCATACGGCTACTGCTGCTAAAATATTTAATGTCAGCTTGGACAATGTAACCAAGGAGATGAGGGCCAAGGCGAAAACAGCCAATTTTGGTATTATTTATGGCATATCAGAATTCGGTCTTTCACAAAGATTAGGAATTCCCCGGCATGAAGCAAAAGAACTTATTACCGGTTATTTTAAAACTTACCCTTTCATAAACGAATATAAAAATAAGCAAATCGATTTTGCTGTTAAAAATGGTTACGTGGTTACCATCATGGGTAGAAAAAGATATTTAAATGATATTAATTCAAAAAATGGTGTGGTTAGAGGTTTTGCCGAACGTAATGCTATCAATGCACCCATACAAGGATCTGCTGCTGATATAATAAAAATGGCTATGATTAATATTTATAAAAGAATTAATAATAAATTTAAGAGCAAGATGATCCTGCAAGTACATGATGAACTTGTATTTGATGCCTATAAACAAGAAGTGGAAGAAATGATGCAAATTATTAAATGGGAAATGGAAAATACAATTTCCTTGTCTGTTCCATTAATCGTGGAGATAGGTAAGGGTGAAAATTGGCTTGAAGCACATTAATATTATCATAACTTAATAGTTAAAGAATGGAAATAAAAATTTCTGCTTTTGGCAAATTAGCTGATATCATGGGTAGTAATAGGGTCAGCTTGAAGAATATCACGAATAGCAAGGATTTATTGGAGTATTTGCAAAATAAATACCCCATGATATCCGCGGAATCCTATCAATTGGTGGTGAATAATACCATTATGCCTAGTGAAAAGGAGATAATTTTCATGGAAACTGACAAAATAGCCATCGTGTCTTTATTCCATGGAGGATAAGATAAATTACGTTTCCTGATCTTATTAGATTGTATAATGGTTTAATGCTTTATCACTTCATGTTATTTTAAAAG
>CAZOSQ010000011.1:0-20748 GCA_964582245.1 uncultured Bacteroidales bacterium
GGATTTTTTATTAAGTCCTTGTTATTTGATCAGGGCTTCCGTATTTAAAAAAGAATACTTTTTACGACCTGCCCTAGATTAACAACGCATAGCATCGCCCGAAGCGATGGCATCCGGCTAATTTGAATGGTGATTGGCAAAAGAACCTAATGGATTCCATTTTAATTTGAAATGGATTTTTTTTTAATAAAAAAAAGGGCCTAAGCCCCTTTATAATTCGTTCCAATTTTCCCCGTGTCTAATCCTTGAAATTTGCATCTCGGAAACACCAAAATGTTTTGCAAGAAAAGCACCGGTTACCCCTAAACTTAATTGATGCTTGATGATCCTAACATCAGCAGGCTTAAGTTTCGTGTAGTTACGAATAATTGGTTGATTCTTTTTGTAATTTTCCCCAAGGAATTCTTTCCAGCCATTCCACTCGGCCTTGTAAGTTAATTCCGGTCTACTTGGAAGATTCGAAGGTTTATCTTTCCAATTACGATATTCCTTGCAACTTTCAATACCAACCTGGCGGGACATTTTTTTGGCCGTTTCATAGTCACAAAATTTTGAAATAGTTTTTTTTCTATCCGGGTATCCTAAAAAGTCGTCCCATCCTTTCCAGGTTCCCCTATATCGGAAAAAATCATCTGGCCGTCTTGGAAAATGTTTCGGTAAAGAATCTTTTCGGATATAATTAAAAAATTTTCTAGAAGAATTAACTCCTTTTGGAACAAGATTTTCAGCTACCCATTGTTTTGCCAATGAATAAGACCATTTCTTAATATTATCGTAGTTTTCCCCTCCATTAAGCAATGATTTCCCGGAAACCAGCATCTTACTTTTTCTCATCTCTCCTCATTTTAATAGTTATTCAGCATCCAGTTGCAAATTTATATATATTTTAACCCGAAAAGAACAATTTTTATTGTTTAGCTTTCTAACTATTAAAAAAAAACGTTACCCTATTATTTCTTACACTAAAGTTAAAATAAACTCAACTATATTATTACCTGGATCAGTATTCAAGTGGAATCCGGCTTGGAAGGAAAAAACCTACATGATCATAAACACTTCCAAGACTCTTAAAACCCGGGAGAAAAAATTTTGTGAAATTGTATAGGCCTGGAAAATAATCCTTACAAAGCAACTTTTATGAATCTTCCAGGTAATATGATTTAAATTCTTTAAATTCATCGGGGTCAATAACACCATTGTCATTTATATCCCATGCTTTAAAAACACCTCTTGCTAGTTCTTCGTCAGAAAGAATATTATCCTGGTCAAGATCCCATTTTTTATAAATCCCTGTTTTTTCAATACCTCTTTTATATTCCTTATAGGTTAAATAATTATCTTCATTGATATCCCAATCATTATAATCATTATCAAAATAATCCCTATAGAAATAATTATACCCGTGCTCCCATTCTTCTTGATCAATTATCTTGTTTTTATCTACATCCCAGGTACCATAACTAGAACTGTAAAAATCTTCATCATCCAAGTAATCGTCATCATTGGTATTCCAGTCATTATAATAATTCGCGGTAAATACTTTAATGAATTCAGATAACTGGATTTTAGAATCATCATCCCGGTCAAAATCATTAAATGTAAGGTTTGCATCCCTACTGTTGCAAGATGAAAATATTATTGATACTATACTTATTAACCAAATCTTCTTCATAATCTTTGTTTTTTTTTATTAAGTTCAATAAGCATACCAAGGTATGAATTTAATTAAGGAGCAACTCTTAATAAACATACATCAAACTCATTACCTATTATTTACATACAATCTCCACGTGATTCGTTCTTAAATTTCCCCCAAGCTACTTTTGCACTTATCGTAGTAAAGGATGTATTTTTTCTCTTAACTTTAAAAACAATAGATCCTATCGTCAACAATAAATAATTTTTTCAGTATAGTATAAAAACTTCCCCAAGTAATTTTTTAAAAAGACGAAAAAGCAAAGAAATCTAAAAAGAAAATAAAAATGACTTAAAGGAAATCATTACTAGTGACGCGTCACATGTATTAAAGCGCATCGGATTTACCTTGAACCCAGCGTAGTGGCTGAAACGCCAGGACGCTTTATCATTGACAAGACACTAGTGTCATAATGTCACAGATTTACCGAGATTACCTTATAAAATATAAGAATAATGCTAATTTATACATTTCAAACTCTTTGGATGAGTTTTTGTTTTATAAATAAAGTTGAAAATAGATGAGTAACAATTAATATTTTCATAATTTTAGACGTTTTATCTTGATCAAAAAAATATAATATGAATCTTTTAAATTTCTTAAGAGAAAATATAAATAATATTTTAAGAATTCTTCTTTTTTTGGCCAGTGCATTTTTAATTGTTCTACTGTTTCCAAGAGAACGAAAATTCAAGTATGAATTCACGAAAAATAGCCCGTGGATGCATGAGAATCTAATTGCAAAATTTGATTTCCCAATATATAAGCCCGAGGAAGAATTAACGGCAGAAAAAGATAGTATATTGAAAGAATTCAAGCCTTATTTTAATTTTAAGGAAGAGGTAGTTTATAAACAAATATCGGAATTTAATGATCGTTTTGAAAACGAGTGGAAGGAATATGCTAAAAAAAACTATGGGGTTTTGAACGAAAATAATCCTCAACAACAAAAAAAGAAAAAACAACTCTACAATTTAGCTTCATCAATGCTTCATGAGGTATACCAAGATGGTATAGTGGAAGATAAGGAGATATTGGTAAGCAGTGAAACTAAGAGTCCTTATATTTTCATCATACATGATAACTTGGCTACTGAAAAGTTAACTACAGAAGTTTTTGATATGAAAGGGGCTTACGAATATATATTAAAACAAGTAGAAGAACATTCAAAGAAACTCCCTCCTAGTGCATTAAATAAGGAAATAGGTTTTTATAAAGATCTGAATCTTTATGATTTTATCCAGCCAAACCTCGTGTATAATGCAGAAAAGTCCAAAAAGGCCAAAGAAAGTATTATCAATGAAATTTCAGTAACCCGTGGAAAAATTTTGGAGAATGAATTGATCATCTCCAAGGGTGAAATTGTGAACAAGGAAAATTCTCGAATACTGGAATCTTATAAAAGAGAATATGAGGCCCAAATGGGAGAAGGATCAAATGTAAATATTATACTCCTGGGGCATATCTTAATCGTGGTTGTTTCCTTGCTCATTATTTACTTTTTCTTGTATAACTTCCGTAAAGAAGTACTTCAAAATTCGTGGAAAACAGCTTTCCTTCTTTTCCTAGTGACACTTATGGTATTATTGGCTTCAATTCCAATAAAATATGATCTTTTCCAGTTAAGTTTTTATATAATTCCATTTGCAATTTTACCTATCGTTATCAGGGTGTTTTATGATTCCCGGTTAGCCTTGTTTATGCACGTGGTTACCATTATGATGATCGGTTTTTTTGCTCCTAATCCTTACGAGCATGTATTCCTGAATATAACTGCTGGAATAGTAGCTTTATTAAGCTTGACTAATCTTTATCGACGTGATAGCCTGGTGATAGCTGCGGCATCAATCACCTTAACTTATATGATCGTTTATTTTTCTTTTTCTATCGCACAAGAAGGAAATATCACAAACATTAAATGGATCAATTTCGGATGGTTTGCCGTGAATGGGGTTTTAATCCTCGTGACTTACCCGTTGATTTTCGTGTTTGAAAAATCTTTTGGCTTTTTATCCGATACTACCTTAATGGAACTATCCGATACCAATCAACCATTGTTAAGAAGGTTATCCGAGGAGGCCCCGGGAACTTTCCAGCATTCCATGCAAGTAGCTAATTTAGCTGAAGATGCTATTAGGAATATCGGGGGTAATCCAATGTTGGTTAGGACTGGCGCTTTATACCATGACATTGGAAAAATGGAAGATCCCTTATATTTTATCGAAAATCAAACAGCAGGAATTAACCCTCATGATAGGTTAGAATTTGAAGAAAGTGCAAAAATAATTATCAATCATGTTGCTGCTGGGGTTAAAATAGCCAGGAAATATGGTTTGCCTGAACAAATTATTGATTTTATAAGAACCCATCATGGTACCAGTACAGTACATTATTTTTATCGTTCATTTATTAAAAAATATCCCGAACTCGAGGTGGATGTCAAGAAGTTTTCATACCCGGGACCTAAACCTTTTTCGAAGGAGACTGCAGTACTTATGATGGCCGATTCTATTGAAGCAGCTTCTCGAGGTTTAAAAAATATCACGGAACAAACCCTTGATGATCTGGTTGATAATATCATCAATCTTCAAATGAGGGAAGAACAATTGGTCAATGCTGATATAACTTTTAAGGATATAACCAAAATAAAGAATTTATTTAAAAAGAAATTGCGAAATATTTATCATGCTAGGATTGAATATCCTGAAGAAGTTACTTAAATCTAATGGAAATCGCATATTTTAGCATGTTAATCAGTAACTTTACATCATTCAGTGCACCTAAAAACTTAATGATCCCGCGAAAGAAATCCCCGAAGGAAAACATACTTTCCCGCTAACTAAACTATTTGTGAATGTAAGACCAGGCTAGGGGTAATTCAACCTTGCAGTATCACGATAGGATCATAACTTCATAAAAATAATGATGCAGACAAAATTCTACAAATTAAAAGATATAGAATCTAATTAATGGCTAAAATTTTATCTTAAGTCAATTACTTCCACGCCAGGATGTTCTTTTACATTAAAAGTAAAGAAGTTATCTTCCACCGGGAAATTCGTTTTAATTTCAGGGAAAGTAAATAAATGATTTATTCCATCCTTACCAAAAACTACGGCAGAATAAAGCTGTATTTTTTCTTTTTCAATGAGAAGTTTAATGCGAGAATAAGGTTTGTCAAGATTTTTAGGATAAAGATCTATTTCGTAGAAATTCTTTCCATTTTCAGAAATTCCGCCCATTAACCTGTACTTATATTTCTCATTGTAAATGTTTAAGAGGTATTGAGGGTTTTCTAAGAAAGAATCTTCATTTTTTAATTCTTCCGGATCAGGTTCAAATACATTTACTTCATTATTTTCAGGAAGAAAATTCCACATGGTTTTACCGTTGTAAAAAATAACTGATTCCATGAAGGATAATTTGTATTTATTCCCCTTCATAATAATTTCACCTTCCTTATCAAAAAAATTTCCTTCCTTTTTATCCTCGTAACGATATATTATTTTCGTTTGAAAAGAAGTGTAAGCCTTGGTTTTTATTGATAGCTTATCAAGAATTTCACCTGCTTCAGGATCTTGCTGTGCCTGTATAGAATTAATCGGCAGTACTAGTAAAATGGCAAACATTAATAAAATGATCTTTTTCATACTTGTAAAATTATGTGAGTTTTATTGGGTAATTTCTATTGTTTAGAATCTAGTTCCTTCAATAATTGTTCCAAAGAATATTCATCTTGGTAAAGAACTTGCCTTGCTTTTGCCCCCTCGAATGGCCCAACAATTCCAGCAGCCTCCAATTGATCTATGATTCTACCGGCCCTGTTATAACCTATGGATAATTTCCTTTGAATTAATGAAGTTGAACCCTGTTGATTTGCCACGATCAACCTTGCTGCATCATCAAATAGATCATCCCTTTTGCCTAGATCCACGTCAGAAGACCCTCCCTCTTCATCCCCGTCATATTCGGGCAGCATAAAAGCAGACGGATATGCTTGCTGAGATCCTATGAAATCTGTTATCCGATCAAGTTCGGGGATATCAACGAAAGCACATTGCACCCTCACCAGGTCACTTCCCAAGGAGATGAGCATATCACCCCGGCCAATTAATTGATTGGCCCCCGGACTATCTAGTATGGTTCGGGAATCTATCATGGATGTTACCCTAAAAGCTATCCTTGCCGGGAAGTTAGCTTTTATCATCCCCGTAATTATATTTGTAGTGGGTCTTTGTGTGGCAATAATAAGATGAATACCTATAGCTCGAGCTAATTGAGCTAACCTGGCTATGGGTAATTCAATTTCTTTTCCCGCGGTCATGATTAGATCCGCAAATTCATCAATGATCACTACGATATAAGGTAAAAAACGATGTCCTTTTTCCGGGTTTAATTTTCTATCAATATATTTAGCATTATATTCTTTAATATTTCTTACAAAAGCCATTTTCAGGAGGTTATAACGTTCATCCATTTCAAGGGTTAAAGAGTTCAGGGTGTGAATAACTTTTTGGGTGTCGGTAATTATAGCCTCCTCGGCATCTGGTAGTTTGGCTAAAAAATGTCTTTCAATCTTACTATAAAGAGTTAATTCAACTTTTTTGGGATCAATCATCACCATTTTCAGGTTTGAAGGATGATTTTTATAGAGTAAAGAGGTAATTATTGCATTTAACCCAACAGATTTTCCTTGCCCGGTAGCGCCTGCTACAAGCAAGTGAGGCATTTTTGCCAAATCAAAGACATAGGTTTCATTGCTGATGTTTTTTCCAATGGCGATGGGGAGTTCAAATTTAGATTCTTGGAATTTTTTCGAGGTCAATATTGAACGCATGGAAACTATCTCAGTCTTTTGATTCGGGACTTCAATCCCTATGGTTCCTCTTCCCGGTATAGGTGCTATTATTCTTATTCCCAGTGCAGCAAGACTCAATGCAATATCATCCTCGAGGTTTTTTATTTTTGAAATTTTCACTCCAGGGGCGGGAACTATTTCATACAGGGTGACAGTAGGGCCAATGGTGGCTTTAATTTTATCAATTTGAATTTTGTAATTACCTAAAGTTTCTACAATCTTATTTTTGTTGGAAATTAACTCCTCGTTGGTAACAGTTGCTTCAGGTGTTTGGTAATCCTCGAGGAGGTCAATGGGAGGTATTTTATAATTGGGCAAATCCAAGGATGGATCAAATTTTTCGGTAATAGGATTAAAGGGAATATTGTTCGTGTCTGCCGTATCATCCTGTTTTCTTTCTTCAATGGTTAATTTTATATCCAAATCCTCATCCTCGTTAATATTTTCTCGTTGAGGATTTTCCTGGTCAACAGCATCCTTTTCAACACTATTTAGGCTAAAAAAATCATCACCCGGATCTATAGTTTCTTCTTTAACACCATTTTCCACTTCAAAATTATTTTTCATATTCTCCACCTCATAAGAAAACGTATTGTCCACCTGTGGATATTTTTCAAGATCATTCTCTTCGTCCAGGTTCTTAAAACTTAGGGGTTCTCCCCTGAGCAGGGATTTAAAAAATAGGTATATATTGTTGAAGCTAAAAACAACAAAGGCAGTGGCAATAAAAAACAAAAGCAGGCCTGTGCCGGTCTTTCCCATGAAAGCGTTCAACCACTTGTTCATGAAATATCCATGATATCCTCCAGGACCACTTCCCAAATATTCAGAGGACTCAAACAGGTAGCTTAAAATGATAGATAAAATTACAGCACCTACTATGGATAATCGAGTGGTTTTTCTCAAGGGAAGAACACGGATTTTAAAAAATCGAAAACCAATAATTACCAGTAGAAAAGGAATAAAGAAAGATGAAAAACCTAACCAATTTTTTAAAAATTTTTCTGCTACCCAGGCACCAATTTTGCCAGACCAGTTTTCCACGGTAACTTCTGCGCTAGAGAATACCTGGTCATTCTCGAAACTTTGATCAATTTTCCAGGTAAAGAGATAAGAAACGAAAGCTAAAAAAACAATAACCGCTAAAGTTAGACAAAATATTCCTACAACAACTTTTACCCGTTCATCCGAGAAAAACTGTTTCAATTGAATAAATATGTTATCTTTTTTCTTCTTTTTTGATTTACCCATGCTACTTAAAACCTTATTCTAAAACCAAAATACCCGATATTTATTATACAAAGATAAGTAGTATTCATGGACGAATAAAGAAAACTAATTAACAATTATTTTTTTAAGAAATTATTGATGTTTCGACTGTTTAAGATATTTTACTAAGAAGTTACTCCATTAGTTCATTAACCACTTCTTCCATTTTTTCTTTAGATATCCGTTTAAACCCCGGGGGAATTTCAAATTCTTCTACAGGAACTTTTTTCTCATAAAACTTTTTGGCATTAATATCCATCCTTACGGAATTAAGTTTCATTTGAAATTTCATTAACACACCGTCTATTGGTTCAAAAGGTGTTAGGGCATTAGGATTTTTAAGTCCTATTTCTTCGGTAAAATAAACCTCAAATGAAGATCCATCAGGTAATTTGGCTATAGCTTTTTTGCATAGAAAATCGCAAATTCGAAGGGTATCCTCGGTAATTTTGAATTCTAATTCCCCGAATTCACCTATACAACATGGCTGTTCTTTTCGTTCACCCAGGTAAAAGAATTCATTGTTCAATGCTTTCAACAGGGTAGTATTTTGCATTTTCCTCAAGTCTGTTATGTTTTTCACGAAGAAAACCCCCATGAATCCTTCTATCGTGCTAATGGACATGTTATTTCTAAATTTCATGTACATAGTCCGGGGTAGAAAACTTACCGCAAAATTGGTCATCTCGTTTTCAAGATAAGTAATCTCGTATTCAATCACACCTTCTTTTATACCATCTTTCTCAAAAGGAGAAGAACATGAGTTAATAAATATGATAAGTACTAACAGGCTTAAAATCCGTGATATGTTTAGAAAGTCCTTTGTCATAAAATTTTTAAACAATTTTTTTAAAAGCAATTTAAATAATAAATATCACAAATTAATAATAATTCATAATATTTTGTCTAATCAAAAATATTATGAGCAAAAAGATTTAATACTTTTTGGCAGCTATAGTATTATTAACTGAAAAATGTTTTTTAGTTTTGTAATATTATTAACATGATAAATATAACTAAATATATTTAAATATCGCAAGGTATTATGACAACAAGTTTAAAAAATAGAAGCTTTCTCAAGTTGTTGGATTTCTCAAGCCAAGAAATTAATGATTTTTTAGACCTTTCTTTTTCACTCAAAGAAGCCAAGAAGAATGGGGATGAAACGAAAAAATTAGTTGGAAAGAATATCGCTTTAATTTTTGAAAAAACATCAACACGCACGCGTTGTGCTTTCGAGGTTGCAGCCTTTGATCAAGGGGCTCATGTAACATACCTGGGGCCTTCTGGCACACAAATTGGCCACAAAGAATCTATGAAAGATACCGCAAGGGTACTAGGAAGAATGTATGACGGAATAGAATACAGGGGGTTTGGACAAGAAAAAGTTGAAGAATTGGCTAAATATGCTGGTGTACCAGTTTGGAATGGCTTGACAAATGAATTCCACCCCACGCAAGTTTTGGCTGACTTTATGACAATGAAAGAACATTCCGGTAAAAATTATAATGAAATTGTGTTTTGTTACCTTGGAGATGCTAAAAATAATGTAGGTAACTCATTAATGATAGGAGCGGCAAAAATGGGAATGGATTTTAGGGCAGCAGCCCCTGCCTCATGCCAACCTTCACCTGAACTAGTTAAAATTAGCAAAGAAATAGCTAAAACCACCGGGGCTAAAATCACCCTATCCGAAGATGTTCAGCAAGCTGTTAAAGGCTGTGATTTTTTGTACACAGATGTGTGGGTGTCAATGGGAGAACCTGATTCAATTTGGGAAGAAAGAATAAAATTACTAACCCCGTATCAAATAAATGCATCAGTATTGGAAATGACAGGGAATAAAGACGTGAAAGTTTTACACTGTTTACCTGCATTTCATAACAGGGAAACCAAGGTCGGGGAAGATATTTATCAAAAATTCGGTTTAGAAGCCATGGAAGTAACAGAAGAAGTTTTTGAATCACCATCTTCCATAGTTTTTGATCAAGCTGAAAATAGGTTGCATTCGATAAAAGCCGTTATAGTGGCTACTTTGGGAGATTAATTATTTTTAATTCGAGAAATAGTTAAAAGCATATATCCAAATTTCTTTTATAAAAACAAAGGTGAGGATTAAGGATACACTTAATTTCATCAAAGTTCCCGCCACAAAACCCACAAATGATCCAAAGGCTGAACGTAAAGCCTCTTCGGATTCTTTGCCATTCATATATTCCCCAATATAAGCTCCCAAGAAAGGGCCTAATAAAATCCCTAAGACACCAAAGGGACCAATAGTAATTCCAAGAATTGGTAATATAATCAATCCAACTATTAAGCCTATCGTACTCCCGAGGATACCTCTCTTAGAACCGCCAAATTTTTTTGTACCCCAAATAGGAACAACATAATCTAATAGGGTTACTATTATTGCCAAAAATGCATAAATTATTAACCATTCAATTTTTATCTCGGCAAAACTACTAATATGTAAAAACAGTATACCTAAAAAACTAAAAGGTGGGCCAGGTAAAACAGGTAAAAGACAGCCAATAATACCTGTTAAAATAAGTAAAATGCTAATTATCAATAATATCCAGTCCATTTTGAAATATATTTACTTAAGCATATATATAAAATTCGTGCCATATTACATCTAATTTCATGTAAAAAAAAGTATTAACTTTTATTTTCCATTGTAACGATAATGGCCAATAATTTTAAAGTCAAACAACATATCTTCCAATTGTGGCCCATTACCTATGTTATGTGCGATTAACCACCCGTTTCCATCTCCATTCTCCCGGTTAGAGACAATTCCTATATGGGTCAATCCTCCACCTAAGTCCCAGGTTATAATATCACCAGGTTTATAATCCAAAGGATTCCTACTAATGGGTAAATTTTTCCCATACCGGGAAAAGAACAACATCAGGTTAGGAACCCTTCTATGGTCTATATTGGAATCTGGAGATTTCAACCCCCATATTTTGGGATACAAATGAAAATTCATTGACATATCTTGGTGTACTTTTTCTTGGAGGTCTATTCCAATTTTTCGATATGTGCGAATTACCAAGTCTGTGCATACCCCTTTTCCGGCAGGCACATCCCCGTTGGGATATTCAATGGAATAATAAGAAGGATCATAAATTACATTGTGCCTACATCTTTCTTCGGCAGCTTCAGCCACTTTTATGTAAAAGGAATCTATTTTAACTTCCTGTGAATTGGCACGAACCAAAATTCCAAGGAAAATAATCCATAAAAAATTTTTTTCCATGTTTATGATTCATTAATTATCCACATCGGTGATAGATTTTTTTAGATTATCCTCCAAATTCCCAGTTATTAAATCCACCCTATCAATCACGTGTTGACGAATATCGTTCCATACGAAATTGCGCCACTTTTCTGAAGTACCTTTCAATTCTTCCATGCACGTTGTTGAGTTAGTTAAGAGACCGAATGGGATGGAGTTATGCCCTCCCCCATTGGGAGAATGCACAAAGCTAGTAAATTCGTAATAACATTCATCATTATTCGCTTTTATCCTGAAAAAATAATTAATGTATCCATGAACCATCTCGCTCCCGGTAAAATCATTTGGCTTATATGAAATGATGGCAGTACCCTCCAAAATGCCATTTTCCCGATCCTTGAGGGAAATAACCTCATCGGCATTTTTATACACTGCTTCAATCCATTTTAATGCCCTCGAATAAATGATTAATTCCGGTGTATTTTTAATTTTAATCTTTCCGGAAAATTTAAGGGTATCTAAAAGAGTTAAAGTTTTAGTTTCTTGGGCCGAGTTATTTTGAATATTTAGACACAAGAAGATAAGGAAAAATGTATATGGTATATTGATTCTCATCCGCACTAAATTTAATTTAAATGGTTCATCTTCGCTTTTTTTGGGTGAAAAAAAATTGATCCTCGAAAGTTTACGGCGCAAAAATAAAAATCATATTTATTTTCAGTTATTTATTTCACTAATAAAAATACTGCTTCTCCCTTTCAAATCGACAAAAAAAAGCTACGCTTTGTGTATGAAATACATGCAGGTTGCACTAGTATATATTTTGTTTATAATGGTCTGATGTAACAACCATGTTGCAAAATTATATTACCTTCGGTGAGCTCACCAAGGCTCGGTTCATTCGTGTTTACCTTCGGTGAGCTCGCAAGCTCGGTTGTGTATGCAATAAATGGATGCTTCATAAAAATATGGTTTTCTTTATCTATGTCCAAGAGCATGAATGAAATTATTTGCAAAAAGACACACATTTATTCACTAGTTACATGGCATTGTTTTAATGGTTGTTAATTTATATGTTTTTCTATAAATATGAAATATATTTCCGGGGGCACTTTAAATTTACGTGAAATATTTAAAAAAGTTTTAGAGTGTGACACGATTTATCTAATGAGAAATTTTGTCATATTGACAGGAATGATTAAAAAAATAGGTTCGTTTTTAAAAATGAAAAGTGACTTATTTTATTAGGCTAAAGAGAAAAAAATCAAGTTAATTTATTTAAATTGAAAAAATTGTAATACTGGCAAAAAATTTGTACCTTTATTGATTAGCTATTGGATTAAGCATATAAAATTAAATTATGGATAACGATAATATTTATGATAAAATACAGGAGTTATTTGGTAATTTTCCAAGTAATTACAGTATTCTAGAAGAGCAGATTGATATTGACCTTCAAATGGAATATTTTGAGCATTCAAAAAATTTCAAGGATAAATTGAATTCTGAAGAAGTAATAAATCAAAAGAATGAGATATTTAAACAAAACATCCCCATTGAATTAAAAAAAGAAATATTTGTAAAACTTGCTTCAATTGAAAACGTAGAGGCATTTAGGGCAATTGAAAAATATCTCGAAAATCCTGACAAACCCTTAAAAGATTGGGCAACCCTGGCTTTCCAGGAGAGCAGAATGCTTTTAGAGAGCAAATTACTTGACACTAATCAAGTATTTATTTCAACCGGTTTAGGTGGAAAAGGAAGTAAGTTGAGATATTTTGTTGTTTTGATATCCAAGAGTGGGAAGGAATATACCAACTTTCAAAGAAAAATTATCCACAATGAACTCAATGATATTTTGGAAAAGAATAGTTCGGAACTAGAAAAAATTGAATATTTTGAATCTTATGCCTCTTTATATGCGGTAATTCCAATGAATGTATCTATAAAAGATGTTTTTAACAAGTTAATTTTAGAATGTAATCAATACGGGGATTTTCTGAAAGAAAATTTTATCATCACAAATGTAAAAGCTCTTTCTTATGATGAAATTGAAGAATTTATCAGGACAAATTCAGAAAGTGAAACGGATAATTCATCTCCGGGAGGGGAAATAATAGAATAATTAAAAATAATTGAGTTAAAGGATAATAAAAAGCTGATTTTAAAATCAGCTTTTTATTTTTTATTCATCGTAGTTTTCTAAGTCTTCAAATTCGACATTGGTATAATCTTCGGCTAAGGCTTCTACGGTTTCTTTTTCATGACCATGACCATTGAAGTTTATTTTATCCTCATTTGTTAAATCGGAGTGACTATTTTTAACAAATTCAAGCACGGAATTAAGCCCTTGTGTAAATCCTTTAATATCTTCTTTATACAAGAAAATTTTGTGCTTTTCAAAATAATGCCGCCCGCTTTGATTAAACTTCTTTTTACTTTCAGTAACCGTTAAAAATAATTCATTACTCCGGGTGGTCTTTACATCAAAATAATAAGTTCTTTTACCTGCCCTGAAAACCTTGGAGAAAACTTCTTCTTGTCCACTTTTCCTGAATTTTCTTTTCTGAACACGGGTTTTTTTAGTACTTTCTTCCATGCTAAATTAATTTAGTTCCTAACTCAAGTTCATTCCTCAAAAATAAAAAAATAAATTTAAAATAATAATTATTAATAAATAACACAATATATGATTCAAGTGTTATTTACTATAGATAATATAAATTTAAAAAAAGTATATTAAAATTAAAAGGTAAAACACATAAAATTCATTTACTTTGCATCATTAAACTAAAAAAAATAATTGTTTTAAGGATCGATGATAAGTAGAAGATTACTAAGGATTAAAGTGCTGCATGTTTTATATGCATATTTCAAATCAACGGATAAAAGTATAAACCAGAGTGAAAAGGAATTAAATTTTAGCATCAAAAAGGTCTATGATTTATACCATTATCTTTTACTCTTGATGATTGATATTAGGAAGTTTGCCGAGAAACAGGTTGAAATCGCTAAAAATAAAAGAATACCAAGCGAAGAAGATATTCATCCCAATACTACTTTTATTGATAATAAAGTTTTGAAATTATTAGAAGAAAGCCAAGGTTTTCAACAATATATTAATGAAAAAAAGATGAGTTGGGTACAACATCCCGGCTTGATCAAAAAATTATTCGAGGAGATTAAACATTCTGAGGAATACACGAATTACATGAAAAAAGATCGTGTTTTATTAAATGATGACAAACAAATCCTAGTAGATATTTTCACCAATATTATTTTGTTAAATGAAGATTTGGAACAAACTTTAGAAGAACAAAGTATTTTTTGGAATGATGATATAGATTTTGTTATAGGAATGATTGTTAAAACTTTAAAAAATGTAAAAAATGAGGATAACCAAGAAGATATCAAGCTATTTCCTTTATTTAAAAATGATGATGATCGGGAGTTTGTGAAAACATTATTCAGAAAATCAATCTTGAAATTCCAGGAAAACAATAAATTAATAGATAATCATACGAAAAATTGGGAGATTGAAAGAATTGCTTTTATAGATATCCTACTTTTAAACCTCGCAATTACTGAAATAGCCGAATTTTCTTCAATACCCACCCGTGTTTCTTTTAATGAATACATTGAGATATCGAAGTTCTATAGCACTGAGAAAAGCAGCGTCTTTATCAATGGGGTATTAGATAAAGTAATTAAAGAAATGAAAGAAAGAAATTTAATCATAAAACACGGACGGGGATTAATTGGTGAATCATAAGAACTTGGAGAATATATAAATTTATATTTTATTTGTACTACATTTATTAATTAAAATAAAAAAAAAATGAATCTTTTGCACGTATTTCTATTTTCGGCACCGACCGAAGGACAATCAGGGAATAACTTGTATCCCTTGTTAATGTTTGTTTTAATTTTCGTGGTGTTCTATTTCTTTATGATTCGCCCCCAGGTGAAAAAACAAAAGGAATTGAAAAATTTCAGGGAAGCACTTAAGAAGGGCGATAAAGTAATAACCACTGGTGGTATATATGGAAAAATTGCTGATATAAAAGACAACCATATTTTGATTGAAGTTGATAATGATATTAAACTTAGGGTTGATAAAAATGCAATTTTAAAAGACCCTTCTGATATTCAGCAGCAAAGATAGAACTAAACTAGTGACGCGTCACATGTATTAAAGCGCATCAGATTTACCTTCAACCCGGCGTAGTGGCTGAAACGTCAGGACGCTTTATCATTGACAAGTCACTAGTTGGGTGGAACATCCATTTAATCGAATTATTACCCTCGGTAATCGCATACTCATAACACCTTCATTCGCTCGACAAGGATTTACTAATGGTGATGCCTAGGTTCGCATCAATGCTTGCGGAAAGATTAATCGGTTGTAAAGTTTGCTGTAATTCGGTTCATTTATGATGATTCCCCTGGCTCATGAGAATGTAAAAGCTAAGTTATTCGTTTCCCTCATGAGAATCTGGTATTTGGTTTTCCCACATGGGGAGGGATGTTGGTTTCAACTGGCGAAAAATAAAAGTGCTGGAAAAAAAAATGTGGTATTTGATCCTCATTTTTTCGTCTTAATTTAAAGAAACCATGTCTTATATAATACATAGGTAATTTATATCTTGAAAACACGTATACTGGATATATTAAAGAAATTAAAGGAAAATATACAGGCTGGAGTAAATCCAAAACTGGTTATTTTTCTTTTTTTTCTTTTCCTGTCCACCATACTATGGTTTTTGAATTCACTGAATCAAGGATATATAACTGGAATTGACTTACCTATCAAATACGTAAATTTACCGAAGGATAAGGTTATTAGAAATTATTTACCAAATCAACTACAGCTTAAAGTTGAATCACAAGGTTACAACCTATTGAGGTATAAGTATTTTTTAAAGCCGGTGGTAATAGATGTAAGTTCATTGACAGCGAAAAAAATCAGCGGTGATACTATGGAATTCAATGTATTAACAAGTAGCATTAGTGATGAATTAGCTGGGAAATTGGGTGAATTAACCATCAGGGATATATCACCAGATACTTTATTTTTTAGATTTGATAAAGCCGTTGTAAAAAAGGTTCCCGTAATTCCTAATATTACGGTTGAATATGAAGCTCAATTTAATTTACGGGGCAAAATCCTTATTCAACCTGATAGCATATTGGTAAGTGGTGCAGAAACTGTGATTGATACCCTAAACCAAGTTAGTACAATTGGAGCTGTTTTTACCTCTGTAAACAAGGTTATTGAAAAAGAACTTCCCCTGGAAAAAATAAAGAACGTGAATTTTTCTACTGGGAAAGTAAAGATAATTATTCCCGTAGATCGTTTTACCGAATCAAATATTAAAATTCCAATAGAAGTTATAAATCTACCTGATAGCTTGAATTTGAGGATTTTTCCAAAAGAAGTTAAAGTAAGTTTCTTGGTGGCATTAAATGATTACGAGAAAATTGCAACGCAATTATTTGAAGCGGTTGTTGATTATAAAGAGATTTCCGGGGAAACTATTAGGGTGCAACTGGTAAAATACCCTGAATATATTGTTTCACCCAATATACATCCAAAATACGTGGAGTATATATTGGAAAAAAAATAATTTAGATCCCACTTTTAAAGTTCTTTCATGCTTGTTTTTTAAAAGTTGATAATTGTTCCCGGGTTTAGATTATTTATAATATTCGTATTTATTTTTGATGTCTAAATACAAGGTCGTGAAAAAAATAGGTATTACAGGGGGCATAGGTACAGGGAAATCACTAGTTGCTAAAATATTTCATTCTCTTGGAGTTCCCGTGTATTATGCTGATGATGAGTCAAAAAAATTGACAGACCATGATATCGACCTGAAAAATGAGCTGGAATTTTTTTTTGGGAAAGATATATATGTAAATGGAAAATTAAATCGGGAATTGTTCGCTTCAATTATTTTTAGCGATAAAAGTAAGCTTCTTGAGGCCAATAAGATTATTCATCCCCGGGTAAGACACCATTTTTCCGAATGGGTGGAAAAACACAGGAAATCAACATATATTTTAAAAGAGGCTGCAATTCTTTTTGAAAGTGGCGGGGAAGAAGAAATGGATTTCGTTGTAACAGTGTTCTCCCCGCTAGAACTTAGGAAAAACAGGGTGCTGCAAAGGGAAAACATGACATTGAACCAGTTCAACAAAATTTTAAATAAACAATTGCCAGAGGAAGAAAAAATTCATCGTGCTGATTTCGTTATTTATAATGACGAAAATCATCTTGTTATTCCACAAGTACTTAACTTACACGAACAATTCTTGAAAATTAAATAGGTGCGGTATTTGTTACTTATTTTCTATAATCATGAAGAAACTTTAGCCGGGTAAGAATCCTGGAAGTATTTTAAAATGCATATTTATTGAAACAGGTATGAAATTGGAAAGTAGAACTTTAAAACATTTAACCTCGTGAAACTAGGGAAATGGATCGGTGCGGGCCTGGGTTGGGTTTATGGAGGAGTTTTAGGGGCTATTCTTGGACTTGCTTTAGGAGCGATTTTCGATGAATTGCTTTCCTACAAATTGCCCCAGCAGGTTACAACCAAGGGAGATTTTATTTTAAGCATGCTGGTCCTGGTGGCAGCTGTTATGAAAGCAGACAACCGAGTAGTGAAATCTGAGCTTGAATATGTCAAAAGATATCTTATACAAAATTTTGGCCTTGATATGGCAAAGGATGCAACCATCATGTTGCGAGATTTATTAAGACAAAATATTCCTATCACGGAAGTAACTGATCAAGTTAAATTTCACTTGGACTATGCTTCAAGGCTACAACTAATCCATTTTTTATACGGTATTTCACAATCAGATGGGCATGTTCATCCAAGAGAATTGGAAATGATAGATTTAATATCGAATGAATTGGGTGTTTCCATGAGTGATAGAATTTCCATAAAATCGATGTTTATTGATAACCTTGATAATGCGTACAAAATATTGGAGATTGAAAAGGAGGCATCTAACGATGAAGTAAAAAAAGCATATAGATCAATGGCCTTAAAATATCATCCTGATAAAGTAAACCATTTGGGAGAAGAAATAAAAAGGGCAGCGGAAGAAAAGTTTAGAAAAGTTAAGGATGCGTATGATCGAATTAAAAAAGAGAGAGGCATCAAGTAATTTTATTAAAAATTCAAGTGCATATAATAGTTTAAAGAAGATAGCAAAGTAGTGCTAAAAAGTAATTTGTATTGGAAAAAGTAAATGTTATATTATTTTTTCGTATGCCTCCACGATATGTTTAACAAGTTTGTGACGAACAATATCCCTAATATCAAAGTTTACAATTGAAATACCCTTTATATCATTGAGAATTTTTAAAGCTTTAACTAAACCGCTATTTTGTTTATTCGGTAAATCTATTTGTGTAATATCTCCAGTAATAATAAATTTTGAATTGAGCCCCATCCTGGTTAAAAACATTTTAAGCTGGTTCACCGTGGTATTTTGGGCTTCATCAAGAATTACGAATGCATTGCTTAAAGTTCGCCCCCTCATGTAAGCCAGTGGAGCAATTTCAATAACTCCCTCTTCCATGTAGCTTTTTAATTTTTTCGAAGGAATCATGTCATTTAGAGCATCATAAAGGGGTTGTAAATAAGGATCAAGTTTTTCTTTTAAGTCCCCGGGGAGGTAACCCAATCGTTCGCCGGCTTCAACTGCAGGCCGGGTAAGTATGATTCTTTTTACCTCTCTATTCCTTAGAGCTCTCACTGCAAGAGCGATAGCGGTGTAAGTTTTTCCTGATCCAGCAGGACCAACAGCCAATAGTAAATCATTTTTATCGTAATCAGTTTCCAGCTTTTTTTGATTTATAGTCCTGGATTTAATTGGTTTCCCATTATTTCCAAAAAAAAGAATGTCTTTATCGGTAAATTCTTGGTTGGCAATTTTTTCCTCCTTTTCTTCTAAAATATTGTCGATGTCCTCTTGGTTTATTTTGTTATATTTATGAAAAAATTGAATTACCTGGTCTATTTTTTCTTCAAATTTTTCTATTTCTTCTTCTGTGCCAATAACTTTTATTTCATTTCCCCGGGCGACAATTTTCAGTTTAGGAAAAGCACTTTTTAAAATATCAAAATATAAATTTTTAGGTCCGTAAATATTCAACGGATCAATACCTTCTAAATATATTACTTTCTCAATCATATATTTCCTTTAATATTTATTACTTTTGATCTACAAAAATAAAACAGTTTTTTCATTTTTAATAAAAATCATTTGTCGGTATATTCATGCCAATAATTACTTTAACAACAGACTGGAGAAAAAAGGATTATTATGTTGCTGCCATTAAAGGTACAATATTGCAAGAATGTCCGGGAGCTAATATCATTGATATTTCACACGAGGTTCAATTGTTCAATATCACTGAAGCTGCTTTTATCCTGAGAAATAGTTACAGTCACTTTCCCGAGGGAACAGTACATCTAGTATGTGTTAATTCGGAACCTAACCATGAAAAGCCTCACGTAATTGTCAAATATGATAATTATTATTTTATTGGTACAGATAACGGTATTTTTGGATTAGCATTGTACAATAATCCAGTAAAAATCGTTGAAATAAAGACTGAACATGTTCCTTCATCATTTCCCACTTTGAAAGTATTAGCCCCGGTAGCAGCTAAAATAGCCAATGGACAAGGAATAGATTCATTTGGCTCACCAAGAGAAATGTTGAATAGACAAATCCCAATCCGTGCTATCATTGAAGATTCTGTTATAATAGGAACTATTATATATATAGATTCTTTTTCTAACGTAATAACCAATATTTCCAAAGATTTATTTGAAAAAGTCGGGAAAGGAAGAAAATTTGAAATATACCTGGGAAAAGATAAAATCACGAGGTTAAATAATACCTACCAGGAAACATCAGAGGGAGAAATCCTGGCATTGTTTAACGAACTTGATCTTTTAGAAGTGGCCATGTGCAAAGGTGAAATCGCTAAAATTTTATCGATAACAACAAAGTCAAATATACGTGTAAAATTTTTTGAAAGTGGACAAAAATTATTTTAAACCCTTCAATTATACAAATTTAAATTATTCTAAGCAAGATAATTTCAGCATCAAAATGAACCCTTAGAAGAGGTATGGAGAGAAAAGAACTAGCCTAGGAGAGGGTGAATAATTTTCATTGTTCAAAAGGAATCTAATTTTACACGAGCTGAAGAAAATTAAAAAATTGAAAAGAAAGTACCCGTACAAATCTTATAATACAGATAAGCAATTGGATCTTCTTGGAGCGAGTTATTGGACAAAAGATTGTCCAAGTTGGGCTTTCCTATCCTTGGATCATAAAGGAGAAAGAAAAACACCATGTTTTATTGGAAGTAGTGGCTCTGGAAGAGAACCAATATGTGAAAAATGTGGGATGTGTGAAACTGCAGGCATGTTTTCGGGGCTTTTTCAGGGAGATATAGAATGGTTCGAGGTTCGAAAACGTTTAGAAATGTAAATTTTCCAATTTCACGAAATCTCGTCGCATTTTCTAAAGAAGCCGCCTCGGACTAAACTTACGATAAGCGTTCTAAAACACCTCTCTAGCTTAACGCTACGGTAAATCAGTCATCAAGGAGATTCAGAGTCCTATCTTTTTAAAATTACACTCCAT
>CAZOSQ010000012.1:0-3313 GCA_964582245.1 uncultured Bacteroidales bacterium
AGGCGCTGCTCTCCACCGGGGAATTAAAGAAGCCAGTGGTGAATATCTCGTGATACAGGATGCTGATCTTGAATACGACCCGGGAGAATATAACCACCTGCTTAAACCTGTGCTAAAAGACAATGCTGACGTGGTTTATGGATCGAGGTTCATGGGGCACAACCCACACCGCGTGCTGTTTTTTTGGCATTCCATCGGCAACAAATGGCTGACTTTTTTATCCAACATGTTTACCGGCCTTAGTCTGACAGATATGGAAACCTGTTACAAGTTATTCAGGTGCACTATAATAAAAAACATCCACTTGAAAGAAAAAAGATTCGGTTTCGAGCCGGAAGTGACGGCTAAAATGGCCCGGGTACCCAAGATAAAAATTTACGAAGTAGGTATTTCTTATTATGGCAGGACATATGATGAAGGTAAAAAAATCAAGGCAAGCGATGGGTTCAGGGCAATTTGGTGTATTTTAAAATATGGCTTGTTTAGGATAAAAAAATAAAGCTGGAACTATATCAATTAAAAACCCCTGTTTTCTTTTCATATAATACCACGTAAGAATTTGGAGATCTATATTTTACCTTGTAATTGCCATCAAGCAGCTTTATCAAACATGCCCATTCTTCTTCATGTAACATGTTCGTATCGCCATAAATTAACACATAATCTATATGCCGAACATCTTTACCTCCAGGATTAGTTTTCCATCTTACTTTGCAATTTAAGTTGTTATTTCCCTGTAATTTTATATTAGGAAAATTATGGCTTTTCCATTCCAGGGGAAACCATCCAACATCTGCCTCATAATTTTCCAAAATTATTACAGGTTTTTCAATCCCTATATAGTTGGAGAAATGAATGTCTAACCAACCACCAGACATATTTATAGGTAACAAAATGCTATTCTTTTCAATATACTCTTGTGCTTGATAAATCTCTACTGTACTTTTATTCAATTGTTTTAAAACCTTTAAATGTCGAAATTGCAAATCAAAATGTAAAACTAATACTAAAACAATAACAAGATAATTCCATTTACTTTTTTTAGCACGTGCACTTATCCAAACTAGGGTAAAGATAAAAAATATTAAACAATACCTGTCAGACATCATCCCGGCAGCGGCTCCATCTGGCATTAAAAATAAAAAAAACAAGGAGGTCAAAAGAGGCAAGAGCATAAAATCAACTAATTTGACTTTAAAGCCATCCTTTCTAAATGATTTATACAAAAAATGAATTATAATGAAGAGGAAAACTAAGGAATACTGGCCAACTATAACTTTCTCTTCTGCATAGTTGTAAACTATAAATGGACGGGCATCTATAATCCACTGGAAAAGTTCGGGGAAAGAATAAGAAAAGGATGATGGATAAAATGGTATATTGTTTAAGAATAAACCCATTAAAATCAATGAAGGTATAGCGGCAAAAAAAAGCAACCCTAACTTTCGTATTCCATACCCATAAGATAAACTTCTTTTATCAGAATTTACATATTTTCGATAGGTGAAAAATAGAATAAAAAAGCCAATGGTTAAACCAAGAAAACAAAAAACAAGTACATTGGAAAAATAGGTAAAAAAAAGTAATAGGGAAAGCATTACATAGAAGTTAATGCTTCCCTTTTCATGTCTTTGAATATAATATGCCAAGGAAAAAAAGAAAAATATAAATGATATACTAAAATTATAAAAACCCAGGTGAAAAAGAAAAGAAAAGGTAAATGGAAATATTAGTAAACTCAATAAAATATTATCTTTATTTAAACTAGCTATTAAATACCTAAAAGAAATTGCCAACCCTGAAATATAAAGGATAATAAGTAATTTTTCTGAAATCCAGGATGGAAAAAGAAAATGAAACAGGGCGAGAAAAAAATGACTGGTCCAATTGGGAATTATTATGGAGTTGACAGTAAAAAAATCTTTAATAAATTGATTTCCTTCTAATAACTCTTTTAGCAAATAAGAATTATAAAGATGTGAAGGCCCATCCATGGATGGATAAAACTTGGTAAAACAAACGAACATAACATTTACCGCGAGAATGGTATAAAAAAAATACTTGCTTGATATGATTTTAAACAACTTGGTCATTAACTTTAAAATAAAAAAGCCAATTTTATTAGCACAATGCAACTGGGATTCAATTCTTTTTGAATTAACTAACATTTATTTTCAAAAATGTATATTTTTAACGAAAATAATATAATTTTGAGTCGAATTTTAATATTTCATGTTTTTTAATTCCGTAATATATATTGTCTTCCTCCCACTGGTGGTGATCTTGTATTACCTCCTGCCCCATAAGTACAGGTGGATTTTACTTCTTGCAGCCAGCTATTATTTTTATATGTGCTGGGAACCAGGATATATTATCCTCATCGTGTTTTCAACGCTCGTGGATTATTTTTGTGGGATTAAAATGGAAAAATACCTAGATAAAAAAAAACGCAGCCCCTATCTTTTCTTTAGTCTTCTAACCAACTTAGGGTTATTATTTACCTTTAAATATTTCAACTTTTTTTCAGAATCCATAGGCCCTGTATTAACCCATTACAATGTCATATCAGAAATCCCAAGGTTAAAATTTCTTTTACCCGTAGGAATTTCATTTTATACTTTTCAAACACTTAGTTATACTATAGAAGTTTACAGGGGAAAGCAAGCTGCAGAACGACATCTAGGTATATTCTCCACTTATGTTGCTTACTTTCCTCAACTCGTAGCCGGACCTATTGAAAGATTTGACCGTCTAGGCAAACAATTAAAACATAAACATTATTTTCATTACCATAATTTGGCCAATGGATTCCGGTTGATTCTTTACGGGCTATTTATTAAAATGGTCATTGCCGATAATATTTTTCCATACGTAGATGCCATATACGAAGATCCCGGAAAATATAATTCCTTGAGCATTATTCTTGGCACTATATTTTATTCCTTTCAAATTTACTCGGATTTTTATGGGTACTCATTAATAGCTATAGGAAGTGCCCTGCTCATGGGTATCAAGATCATTAACAATTTTCAAGCCCCATATTTAGCAAAAAACATAACTGAATTTTGGCACCGGTGGCACATCTCTTTATCCACTTGGTTTAAAGATTACCTTTTCATCCCGCTTGGTGGGAGCCGGGTCAAAAAATACCGCTGGATCATTAATATTCTTTTTGTATTCACCATTAGTGGACTATGGCATGGAGCTGCATGGACATTTATCATTTGGGGAGCATTACATGGGTTACTTTATGTAGCCGAACAAGTTTACCCGGTATGCTTTACATGCTTAAAACCTTTTTTCTTGTGACTGT
>CAZOSQ010000012.1:3413-20140 GCA_964582245.1 uncultured Bacteroidales bacterium
GAACAAGTTTACCCGGTATGCTTTACATGCTTAAAACCTTTTTTCTTGTGACTGTTTTATGGATTTTTTTCAGGAGCAATTCCATGGAAAAAGCCAAACTGATATTTTCAGGAATCCTGGATTTAGATTGGAACCGTGAATACTTGGAAGTAAGCTGGAAAATATGGTTTTTCTTATCATTATTTATTATATCTGACGTTTTATTTTTCAAAAGAAGGTTTGATCATTGGTGTTTTAATAAACCTTTTATAGTTCGCTGGATAATTTATGCATTTTTATTATTTTCAATTATTGTTTTTTCAGGTGTCGAACAATTCCCATTTATTTATTTTCAATTTTGATATGTCATTTTATCGACAGCATATAAGCATACTAATTAAAAAATAAATCATTCGCAATCCGAATATAATTTTACTAATATGCATCTCCAAGTAATGAGGAAGATATTAAAATTTTATGAATTACCATACTTTAGAAAAATATTTTAAATTACTTTTTGTAATGAAAAGAATGAAAATTGCCTGCATTGCATGTAATCATTCCTGTTTATTAAAAATTAAAAAATAAACACATGAATAAATTATTAAGAAAAACAATCTCTTTTCTTACAAGCACCACAGAATTATATTATCCCCGGATTTTCGGGTTTATTTTTCTTTTTTCTTTTATCCTTCTATGCTTTACTTATAATTTTGATGAAATCCTATTTAAAAGACCCCAAAGTGTTCATCAATGGCGTCAAACAGATTGTTTATCATTCGCACTAAATTATTATCAAGATGGGATGGATTTTTCAAATCCATCTATTCATAATCTCATTGCTGACAATCAAACCACGGGAAAAACAAAAGGAGAATTCCCAGTACTTTATTTTTTTGTGGCAATTTTATGGAAAATTTTTGGATATCATGAGTTTATATACAGGCTAGTTGTTTTGGCATTAACTTTTTTAGGATTATGGAATCTTTATAAAATTATCGAACGAATAACACGAAACTCGTTCATCGGAATTTCTTTTTCGCTTTTATTTTTTGCTTCACCTGTAATTGTATTTTACTCGGCAAATTTTTTAACCAATTTACCTGCCTTTTCTTTAGTTCTGATTGGGTGGAATTTTTTCTTTAAATTTTATCTTTCTAAAAAAGATTGGCTTTTTTTCTTATCCATATTCTTTTTCTTGTTAGCGGGTTTATTAAAAATCACCGCCCTAGTTAGCGTGATTGCTATTTTTGGATACTTGATCCTTGAATGGCTGGGCATCCTAGGGATAAAAAAAGAAGATAAAGTTTTCCCAGTTGGTATTAAATACGTTATACCTTTTATCTTGTTATTCTTGGTGAATTTTTTATGGTATTCACATGCTCGTTCTTACAATCAATTACATGGAGGATGGTACACTTTTAATGGTACCTGGCCAATATGGAAAATGGCAAAAACTGATATATCAGACACTATCAATGCCATAAATAAATTGTGGCTTAAAAATTATTTTAATTATTATACCCACATATTAATTTTAACCTTTCTTATCATTCAAGTTTTAATTTTTAAAAAGATTCCAAAATTTTTAAACCTCGTGACTTTATTTACACTCTTAGGTGTTATTGCCTATACACTCCTATGGTTTAACGCATTTAAATACCATGACTATTACGTTATCAACCTGTACATTTTTCCTGTTTTAGTGCTTATTTCTTTCTCCTTTTTAATTGGTAAAGAAAAAAGAAGATTGATACATTCCCCGCTAGCATACCTGCTCATCTTTAGTTTTTTAACTGTAAATTTAATAGAATCACATAAAACTTTTGCACCAAGATATAAAGAAGGAAGTTGGATTCTAAGAGACCAGCAAAAATATTTTAAGGCATTTGAAAATATAACACCTTATTTGAGATCACTGGGCATCAAGAAAGAAGATAAAGTAATATCAATCAGGGATGATAGTTTTAATATATCTCTTTATTTGATGAACCAAAAAGGATTTACAAGTTATGGAAATGATTATTCCCAATCCGGAACCATTGAAAATAAAATTAAACTTGGAGCTAAATATTTATTAATAAATGACCAGAATTTACTTTCCGAAACTTACCTAAAACCTTACCTTGGGAAAAATATAGGAAATTTTGAAAACATTCAAATATTCAAATTGCAATGAACCCTTTAATTGTTGAAAATACGAGAAAGATACTGATCAGAATTTTGATAATTACATCCATGATGATCTTCTTCAACTTTATTTATGAAAAATACTTCCAAGAGAATGATATTCAAGAACATTCCAGTATCATTAATTTAGTTAGACAAGTGCAAGATAGTTCGAAAATTATTTACCTTGGTGAATCATCCAATTTTACTTCACATCCTGGTGATACAAATAAGCAATCCATAAGCCAAATGATAGCTGACTATTTCCCTGGAATATCCCTTGGCACCATAAACAAAGGAGCATTACATTCCCAAAATTACCTGGTTTTACTTGAAAATTTACCTGTGAACTCCCCCGTTAAAACCATCATTGTTACCATGAACCTTAGATCTTTTGGGGCAGACTGGATTTACTCTGACTTGGAAACTTACCTTCAAAAATCCATGGTCTTACTAAAATATAACCCACCTCTTTTTGCAAGATTTATTCTATCTTTCAAGGCTTACGAGATAAAAACAAATAAGGAAAGGGATAAACAAAAAAGACATAAATGGGACGTGGAGGAATTAATTTTCCCTTATCCTTTCCCGTATAAAAATGTCAATAAATGGGATAAAGGGATGTTTGACAAGGGAATACAAAAAGAAGATGGTTCAAAGGACTGGGAACAAACGGCACTTGCCTGCCATTATATCAAATCCTATGCTTTTCAAATTGATACCAACAGCAATCCCAGGATCAAGGATTTTGACAACATCATGAAATTAGCCAAGAAAAGAGGATGGAACGTGATTTTCAACCTTATGGCTGAAAACATGGAAAAAGCAAGGGAATTAATTGGCAATGACCTTCTCTACCTCATGAATAGCAATAGAGATATTTTGGTAGACCGGTATACAAAAATGGGAGCTATCGTGGTAGATAATCTATATGATGTTCCAAATGAGGAATTTATCGACCAGGATTGGACAACTGAACATTATGCCCAACATGGAAGGAAGATCATTGCTAAGAATGTAGCCGATTCATTAAAAAAGATAATGAATGACCAATAGAAATTCTATTTCTATTCTTCCCTTTTTGTACGTCATATTAATTCAAAAGAGGCATGGCGATTTGCAATGAAATCCATAATAATTAAAATACGAAAAAATACTTGTTAGATTTTTTGTGCTATCATGAAATAATGAGGAAACCATAATAATCTTTTTCTATAAGATGAAAGAATTTTCCAATTGTTTTTTTCTAAAAGCTTTTTCATGTGTATAAAAGAAACTTCATTACCAGTGTTTCCCGAGAAAAAATAATCATGAAGCTTATTACAATAAACTAAGGGAGAACCGGCATCAATATCTTTTAAGATCAGTATTGTGCCCTTTTTCACTTTACGAGATAATTGTAATTCCAAGAAATCCTTTTGTCTATCAACAGGTATATGATGAAATACGTCGATTAAAGTCACATAATCATATATGGAGATTGAATCAGGTAAGTTATACCCATCATATACTTCAAATTTAAATTCCACCTCATTTACCTCATGGCTGACTAATATTTTTTTTGCATTTTCAACTAATCTTCGTGAAATTTCCAACCCACCTATGGAAAGGGGTTTTACATATTTACATAAAATTAAGGCCAATTGTCCCGAGCCACTACCAATATCAAGAATTTTTTTACGTGGTTCAATCTCCTTAATAATATCATTAAAAGGACAAACATATGGCCTATAAATAATTTTTAATGAATCAATAAGTTTTGCTTCATGTTTATTTTTCCGTAGAAGAGATGAAAATTCAGAAGGTTTGATTTTTTTTTCATATTTATTTATTTTTCCACCACGAATGAAATAACTTTCCCTGGCAATTTCAAAAAGATAATTATCATCTTTATTATCACTAATGGCAAAATCTATAGTATCTCCATCATTCATTAACAACTTAAGCCTATTTATTTTTTCTTTCCCCCTGCAATTTAAACCATCAATATAATGATTCCTACCATCATAGTTAATAATCGTCCCTATTACTTTATCGATTTGTAACTTTTCTTGGATTGGTAGGATAAATAATTCAGGACTTGCAGTTATACAATAAATTTTCATTCCTCTTTTTCGACATTCTTCAATAAATCCTAGAACTTCTTTATTAAAAGATATTGGGAAATTAATCTCCCAAAAAAGGTCAAGCAGGTATCTCAATTTTACGGGAGCTATATCTTGAAGGTAAACAAGAAAAAGTGATTTCATTTGGTTTTTTTTTAGAATCCCTAAAAAATATAATACCAAGTAAATAGCTTGAGGAAAAAAGAACCTTAGCCTTAAAGGAAATTTTCTATATATGTATTTGCAAAAAGTAAAATAAGAATCTCCTTTGTATATAGTGCCATCAAAATCAAAAATTGCAATTTTCATTGACATAATAATTATTTAACATATTGTTTTTGTGATGATTGTATTTTAAATTCCATTCTTTATAATAAATATATTTCTACAATTAAATAAACTAACCATAGGAGGATGGTTGTTTTAATAAAATTATCCCTCAATATCAAGTAGGTAGGATCAGCTTCTGACTCATATTTATCACTATCACTCAGTTGAATGAAACGAAATAATCCTATAACTACAAATATCGCTGAATAAACAATATTATTACTTTCAAAGGTTTTCAAAACAACTGGATCTATAGTATATAATAAATATGCTGCAATTGTCACAGTGGCAGTGATAAAGATATATTTATCTAATAATTTGACCGTGTAACCTGAAAGAGATTTCCTATGCTGCTCTGCCCTATCTTTAAGAATAATAAGTTCAGATTTCCTTTTAATAAAGCCCATGAATAAGGCAACAAAAAAAGTAACTACCAATATCCAGTGTGAAGGAGTTACGTAAATAGCATAACATCCAGCCAAAACACGTAATACAAAATTAATTGCAATGACAAATGTATCAATCAAAAACATGTTTTTCATAACAAAAACATATAGCATGTTTAGAACGAGATAACTAATAATAACCAAAACTACATGGGTATTGATAAAAAGAATCAAAGATAAAAGCATTAAAGCCAAAAGTGATAAAATGATAAGAGCAGTTTTTACTTTAACATTACCTGATGCTATAGGCCTGTTCTTTTTCCTGGGATGAAATTTATCCCTTTCTCGATCTATTATATCATTAATAATATATACGATAGAACTAGCTAAACAAAAGCTAATAGCAGCTAAAAAAATGGAAAAGACAGCATCTATCTCGGTTAATTTCAATGAAAAAATAATGGGAAAAATAACAATGATATTTTTTATCCAATTATTAACACGGAAAAGATTAAAATACTTTCTCATTTTAAATTAATATATGCCCAACCATATCGAAATTTCAAATCTTTTTTCTGTACTCCAGGCAAAATTTCAGATATTTTTTCTTCAAAATTGGACTCATGAATTAATATTTTAGTTGGGACATTATCTTTCCCATAGAAAATTATAGGGCTTTCGTCTTCACTAACACCTTCACGGTTCAGCACCCTTTCTGCGAAAATTTCTGGCTCAGGATTATATAAGGCAGGAAAATTAGTAAATATAAATTTAGAAACTTTATTCAATTCAACATATTTCCATAATTTAGGATTATGAATTTCATAGATACTAACTATAATAATCTGGGAAATAATGACAAGTGTCATTAAAACTTTATTTTTTAACAAATACCAATTAAATTCTTTTATAAAATAAAACATAATAATTACCGATAACCATAGAGCATAGCGTACAATGACTGATTCTCCCATGTTCCAGTTCGCTTGCTGTATACTAGGTATTGCCATGGCTATTAGCAAAAGGGGATAAAACATGTTAAAACTTAATTTTCTTACATGGACTAATTTTTGAAGTACAATTATTATAAAAACAGGCAAAATAATAGGTAAAGAAATAATCATACCTTGATTTAAGTCAAAAAATAGGCTTGAAAATCTTCTTATATTTAAAAAATCTTTATTAACATAAGAAGAATAAATAATTAAATTAGGAACCTTAAAATGGAAATAGTAAAAAATGCTTGGATACAAACATGTCAAACCTGTTAATGATAATAAAAGAATTTTTTTGATATCAAAGCCATTATCCATGTAATATTTTAAAATAACAAAAGGAATTATAAAGGCAATTGGCGGATTTTGGAAACTTCCTATCGCTGCTATGAGTATACTGAATAGATATCTCCTATCATGCAAAAATAATATAGAAAAAAAGAGAGTAACAGATGAAAAAACTTCAGGATGCGGCCAACGCAAATACCATAAATTAGCAGAAATTGTAAATAATATAATCGCCAAAAATTTTTCCAACTCGTTTAATTTACTACCAGATATAATATAAATTAAAACCAGTATTAGTAGTAAGATATTTGTAATTTGAAAACTCTTTAACTCATTAAAATGAAAAAATGATAATATCTTTCTGGCTGGAACATTTAATAAAGAATAGAACCAGAAATGGTAACAATAGTGTTTACCTGAATAAGATTTAAATACCCCCCAATATTGTGAAAGAGGATCCTTGCTTTCTTTAAAAAAACCTTTTAAACCTGTCAAATAACCATAAGGATCATATATATCATTCTTCTGTAAAATTTTTAAACTACTATTTAAATCTTCCGTTCGAATATCAGGGGAAAAATGATTATTCCAAGATTCTTGCATAAATACATACTCGACACCATCGCCCGGAACTATCGGATTTAGATTAATGACGAATAGATTAATTAAAAAAAAAGATAAAACTATATCTAAAATGATATTAACGTGTTTTATGCTGCACGCCTTAATATTGCTTAAAAGCCTTTTAATAGACTTGAAAAATATCTCGTTCCCCTTTTTTATTATAGTTTTCATGCTAATATAGATTACCCTGATATAGGAGCAGCAAAAGCCTTCACGTCTTTTTCTGTTATTTCCCTATCACACAATATAATTAATCTTTCTATCACGTTACGAAATTCGCGAACATTTCCTGTCCATTGCAAACCTTGAAGTACCTGTATTGCTTCCTTGGTTATTTTCTTTTTAGGCATCCCGTATTCACCACAAATTTGTTCAATGAAATGATCAGCCAGCAGAAAAATATCTTCCTTCCTCTCGTTTAGGGAAGGTACTTTAATAATGATGACACTCAAGCGATGATAAAGATCTTCCCGGAAAGTTTTTTCCTCTATCTCTTGTTTCATGTCCTTGTTGGTGGCCGCCACAACCCTCACGTCCACCTTGATATCCTTATCACTTCCCACGCGACTTATCTTGTTTTCCTGCAAGGCTCTTAAAACCTTGGCCTGGGCGGAAAGGCTCATATCACCAATTTCATCCAGGAAAAGAGTGCCACCTTGAGCCTGTTCAAATTTACCTTTATGCTGTTTAACCGCGGAGGTAAAGGCTCCTTTTTCATGACCAAATAATTCACTTTCTATTAACTCGGAAGGAATGGCTGCACAATTAACCTCCACGAAAGGTCCCTTGGCACGATTGCTTTTCTCATGTAACCAACGAGCCACTAGCTCTTTACCTGTTCCATTAAGACCGGTTATTAAAACACGGGCATCAGTAGGGGCAACCTTATCAATCATATTCTTCACTTTCATTATGGCAGGAGACTCCCCTATCATCTCGTACATCTTGTTCACCTTCCTTTTCAGGACTTTGGTCTCGGTAATAAGGGTGGATTTATCCATTGCGTTGCGGATTGTGATTAAAAGCCTGTTCAAGTCCAAGGGTTTTTCAATAAAATCATAAGCCCCTTTCTTGATTGCCTCAACTGCTGTCTCCACGGTTCCATGGCCTGAAATCATTACAACTGGGGTATCAGTCGAAATTTCGAAAATTTTTTCTAAAACTTCAATACCATCCATCCTGGGCATCTTTATATCACACAACACGAGATCGCATCCACCTTTTTTAAACATTTCAAGCCCCTTTATACCATCCTCCGCCAGTTCAACCTTATAATTTTCATATTCCAAAATTTCTTTTAACGTATCTCGAATACTTTGTTCATCGTCTATGACTAATAGTTTGCTCATATGTTTTTTTTCTAATAAAGTACTATGTGGCACATTTAATTATTGTGGGTAAAAACTACTTTCATTCAAGAAACGTAGCACATCTACACCCGTTTTTACTTCCAATTAGACACTTAAATGACTGAATATTAAAGCATCTGAAAAATATTTGTCGAAAAATATAGACATAGAACAGGTATATTTTTTAATTTCAACTTCAAGTGTTATTTCATTGCAAAGATAATAAATCTACCACAACACCTTCCTTAAGTGAATAATCAGTTTGAATAATATTTTTTATACCTGTTATTTTTAGGACACAATTAACAAAAATACTGGCAAGGACAATCATCTCCACCCTCATCATCTCCATGCCTTTCATCTTTTTACGTTCCTCTAAAGTTGTAAAGAGTAAACCTGAATGCAGTTTCAAAAAATCATCAATGCTTATTTGCAACGATTTTGATTTATTTGAAGCTTTTAATCCTGGTTCTTTGGCCATTAATAAAGATGAAAACGTTTCGAAAGATCCCGAAGCACCAATCAACATCATAGGTTTATACACCATAACCCGGTATTTCAAGTTGGAAAGATTTTGTTCAAAGTAGGCTTCCATACGAGAAATTTCTTCATGAGTAATTGGATCCGAAGGTTGAAAATATTCGAGTACACGAGCCATTCCAATATCTATACTTTCCTTCCAGTAAACCTGGTTGTAATCTGCGATTATCAACTCGTTACTCCCTCCCCCAATATCAAGAATTAAAACCTTCTCTTGTGCAAGTTTCACTGATTGCCTAATTCCCTTGTATATTAAATCTGCTTCTCTTTCACCGGGAATCACTTGCATATCTATATTAAAAACTTGCTTAACATGTCTAACAAAATCTTCACCATTCCTTGCAGAACGAACTGCAGAAGTAGCATATACATGAACCTTCTCAACATTATGAGAAGCTATTTCTTTCATACAATTTGATATTGCATCCAATCCACGTCGATAGGCCTCTCCAGTAATTATGCCCGAATTGATTCCACCTTCACCCAGTTTAACCGGGTATTTTTTGTTACAAGAAACATGGAAACCCTTTTTCTCATCCCGCTCAGCAATAATAAAGTTGCAGGTATTGGTCCCCATGTCAATAACAGCAATTTTCATAAATTTTTATTAAAATATTCAGTAAATTTAATATACTTTTAAAAAAGATGAATTATTTTTAAAAAATTTAACGACAAATTACTATGAATAATATATTTATCCAGTAATTAGAAAAAACTTAATTATAACTAAATAATATGAAAATGGGAGGTTTATTCTGGGGTATATTCATTATCATTATCGGTGTTTTAATCATTATAAAAGTTGTTTTTCACATTGATTTTCCAATAGGAAAATTATTGCTTGGATTTTTCTTTATCTATTTAGGTATCCGAATTATTATTGGTGGTAACTTATTTAAAAAGAATACTCATACGGGCAATGATGTTATATTTGGAGAAACAAGCTTTAATAAGGTAGACGATAACCTTGAATACAATGTAATTTTTAGCAAGGGAAACTTTGATTTTAGTTCAGTGGATTTAAAAAACCAGCCCGTGGAGATTAAAATCAATACGGTTTTTGGATCATCCCACATCAAGTTGCCAAAAAATACACCATATAGAATAAAAGTTGATGCTGTTTTTTCTGGATCTCGGTTACCTAACGGGAATTCAATTTCATTTGGTTCTACTTTTTATGAAAGTGAAAATTTTAATGTTGATAGTGGTTATATAAATATAAAAGCCGATGTAGTATTTGGGGGAATTGAATTTGATTATGATTAAGATGTAGGAAAATCCACTATTTTAAAACAAATTCGCAAGAAACCGGGTAATGGTCAGAGAATTTTACTGGATATCTTTTATAATTAAAAGCTTCTACCTGGCTATCCTGCAAAATATAATCAATTCTAAAAGAGGGGAATTTACCGGCATAAGTATTGCTGAAACCCGCCCCAGCTTTTACAAAAGAATCCTCTAAATCACCCTTCATTTTTTGGTAGGTATAAGAAATAGGTGTATCATTAAAATCCCCACAAACAATAACAGGATATGGTGACTTTTGTATATACGGTGCTATTACATTTACCTGTGCAGATCTTTTGACATATGCCAATTTCATCCTTTTTACCATATTGCTAAATTTTGCCACATTAAAAGAATGATAATTAGATTGAATGCTGTCAATAAAATCATAGTCCTGCTTGATAAAATGAATGGATTGCAAATGATTGTTAAATATCCTGACAGTATCTGTATCCAGTAAAATATCACAAAATATACTACCATTTGTAGTGTGTCCCAAATCAATATATTCCCTGCGTAGAATAGGATACTTAGAGAATATTGCCATGCCGTAGTTTTTTTGGGACTTTAAACTAGTTGAATGAAAATAATAGTATGTAGTATCTTTAAAATCCATCAACAATTCAGCAGCCTGGTCAAGTGAAAATTCCTGTATACAAATAATATCGGCCTCTGCCATCTTAATAAACTTTAAGATTTTTTCCCGGGCGTCCTTATCATTAGCCCAATTAAACCGGTTAAAATCACGTACATTGTAGGTTAATACTTTAAAACTTTTACCATGCAAAAGATTTACATTCTGTTCTTTTGAATTAACTTGAATGACCCTGGTAAGATACATCCAACCGGCAGCAATTCCTATAAATGATAACAGGAAGGCTTTCTTGGTCTTAAAAAGCCAAAAAAACATAAATCCGATATTCACTAGTAAAATATAGGGATAAGATAATCCAAAAAATGCAGCAATCCAGAATTTACCCGGGTTGACAAACACAGAGAGATATGATAGGATTAAAGTCCCTAGAAATAAAAAATTAATGAAAAGCAGCAATTTATAAAGTATCTTTCTCAAAGCCACTAATTTTTATTACTCATCTTAAATAAGGTTTCTTTTTCTGTTTTAGTAAGACTATCATAACCACTCCTTTTAATTTTATCCAGGATAATATCCAGTTCTTCCTGTTCACTCTTTTTTCTTTCGTTAAATTCCCAATCTGTCTCTGCCCGCTTATGTGTAACTTTTATTTTTCCCCGACCTCGAGATCTTTTTTTGAACAATGAAAAGAAAGAATCTAAAAAATTATTGAATCCCCTGGCAATATCCTTTCCTTTTTTAATTTCCACACCATAAAAAAAACCGTAAATTGCACCCCCAATATGAGCCAATTTTCCGCCGGTATTTGTTGAGAAATCAAAAACAGAAGTTATTAAAAATGCCCCCAGTGCAATATATTTTATTTTCACGGGTCCCAGGAACATCAAGTACAGTTCTTGATTCGGTGCATACATGGCTATAGCAACTACAATGGCCATAACAGAAGCAGAAGCACCAAGTAAAAATGAATTCCCGCCGAGCCCGGGAAAAAGATTATAAGAAATAAATAAAGTAAGGCACCTGATATTCCTCCAAGAATATAAAGTCCTACGAGTTTTTTTTGATCAAGATACTGCAAAAATAATTTTCCAAACCAGTATAACCATAAAATGTTAAATAAAATATGAAAAAAACCCTCGTGCAAAAACATGTAAGTTATAATTGACCAAGGTTGTATAATTAATCTTTCTATTGTTGAAGGGACTGCCATCCAAGTTACTAAAAAACCACTCACGTTTCCCAACCTGAATAATGTGTCAAAAATGGATATTAAAGTAATAAAAAGAAAAATGGCCAGGTTCAAATAAATCAACTTAGTTAGTGTTGATCCATTTTTAAAAGAGGATTGTATTTCTTTCCAAACACTCATTTTATTTTTTTCCTAAAAATTAATAAAAATTCTTCCTATTTCTTTGCCAATACTTTATCAACAAGTAACCAAATATCATGCCTCCAAGATGAGCGAAATGAGCAATGTTACTACCTGGTTGGGTCAACCCTAAAAATAAGGCAACTGCCCCGAGTATGACAACCATCCATTTAGCTTTTATAGGAATGGGAGGAAACAACAACATAAGTACAGTATTGGGAAACAACATGCCGAATGCCAACAACACCCCATAGACGGCTCCCGAGGCTCCAAGGACAGACAAATTTAATTGGCCGGATAATTGAATTATATAATCATGATATTGAAAATAAATCACTCCCTGGTGAAGCAATGCGGCTCCCAGTCCAGTGACAAAATAGTAGATTAGAAACCTTTTACTTCCCCAAACATTTTCCAATGCCCTACCGAACATATAAAACATGAACATGTTAAAGAAAAGATGAATAAAATTCGCATGCATGAACATGTGTGTAACTAATTGGTGGATCATGAACCTATCTGATCCGAAAAACCAAAGAACCAGGTATTGGGGTATGGGGCTTCCAATACGAGTTAAAGCCTCTGTACCAAGGTACATCAAGACATTAATAATAATTATATTTTTAACTACCGGGGGAAATGCTTGAAATTGTCTACTACTATAATCCATTTATTTATCTTTTGTTACTTAAATTTTTTTTCCATTTCATCAAGGGACATTATAAATATCACTAATTTTCCATCTGGAGAATAATTAGGTGACTTACAGGCAAATAATTTATCCATAAGAATTCTCATTTCCTCCATGTTCAAAGATTTTCCATAGTTAATAGCCATTGCCTTTGCCAATGATTTAACTAAACTTTCCTTGGCCGACAATTTAATATCACCTTGTGTTTCTTTATACTGGTTTAACAAATTTTCTACCAATGTGGCCGGATCAGCATTTGTGTCAGCTGGACAACCATTAATTGCAATGGTATTATTTCCAAGTTCGCTTATGGAAAAGCCTAAATGGTGCAAATCTTCCATGATTTCTGTCAATATGACATAATCCGCTGTTTGCATTTCCACTTTTACAGGATATAAGCTTTTTTGGCTGTTACCTTTCGTACAATCATGTTCTTGGAGGTATTTTTCAAACAAAATCCTTTCATGGGCACGTTTCTGATCTATAAACATGAGCCCCGATTTTACAGGTGTTACAATATATTTCTGCTTTACTTGAAGAAACAAGGGACCATTAAGTATATCCAGCGTGTTATCATTCTCTTCTTGGTTGAGTATTCGCTTTTCTTCATGATTCTTCGAGCTATTTCCTTCAAATAATTTCTCCCAATGAGGAAGATTAACATCAATTTCTTTATTATGTTGGTAATGGGTGTTTTTAATCTTCTTGTCCTCTTCTTCAAAAGGATTGTAATAAGGATTTACCCGGTCTACAGGAGGATTCACTTCCTGTCCTTTTTTAAATACGGGTAGTTCCACGATTCCCTCGCGATCAAAATCAAGTGTAGGAGCCACGTTAAATTTACCTAATCCCTCTTTAACCGCGGATTGCAATATTTGCCAAATTGCACGTTCGTTTTCAAATTTAATTTCAGTCTTCGTGGGATGTATATTGACATCAATAGTGGCTGGATCTGTTTCGAGAAAAATAAAAAATACCGGTTGCATTCCAGGTTGAATCAACTGATCGTAGGCTTGTGTTACAGCCTTGTAAAAATAGGGATGTTTCATGAAGCGATTATTGATAAAGAAAAACTGTTCCCCTCCAGATTTTTTTGCAGCTTCAGGCTTCCCTATAAAACCGGTAATCTTGATAACACTTGTTTCCGAATGGATATTTATTAATTTTACATTTAGATTCTTACCAAATAAATGAAGTATACGTTGTTTAATATTGACTGCAGGTAAAAGGTAAATTTCATCGGTATCATTATACAATGAAAATTCTAGGCCGGGATTAGCCAAAACTATCCTATAAAATTCAGTTAATATGTGTTTAAATTCGGTGCTGTCAGTTTTCAAAAACTTTCGCCGGGCCGGAACATTAAAAAACAAGTTTTTTATTATTAGATTCGTGCCATCAGCACAACTAACAGGTTCTTGAGTTTCCACCTTAGAGCCACTGATTGAAATCATTGTCCCTACTTCATCTCCCGTCCTTTTTGTTTTTAAATCGACCTGGGCAATGGCAGCGATAGAAGCTAATGCCTCCCCGCGAAAACCCATAGTCCGGATAGCAAAAAGATCATCGGCTTTCCTAATTTTAGAAGTAGCATGGCGTTCGAATGATAATCGTGCATCTGTTTCAGACATACCGCAACCATTATCTACCACTTGGATTAAACTTTTTCCTGCATCTTTGATGATAATTTTTATAGATGTGCTACCAGCGTCAACGGCGTTCTCTACCAATTCCTTGACCACTGAAGCGGGTCGCTGGATAACTTCTCCAGCGGCTATTTGGTTAGCCACATTATCTGGAAGTAACTGGATTATATCGGCCATTTATGAGGTAAATACATTAAAAAAACTAGTTGTTGCTAAAATCTTTAACATTAGCATTACTATTGCAATCGCTAAGATAAGGGAAAAAGCTAAAATAACCATTCGAACAAAGCTAAATTTTCGAGGGGATCTTTCTGATTTAAACAAGTAACCTTTCATTTGACCTCGTAAACTATTCGTGTAGGTATTGTTTTGTTTTTCTTCGCCTACTTTTTTCCCATATTTTCTTTCGAGATTTTTAACCCTTTCCTCAAACTCCTCTTTATCTGGTTTATAAAATACAGGCTGATAATTAAATTTTTTATTTTTACTTACTTTTGAAAATCCAGTTAATTTCATCTTTTAAAAGTTTTGAATTAATAGGCATGATCATTACTGGGGATCAAAACCTCCTGATTATACTCTTCGAAATTTACTAAGTTTCCCGTCTTAAACTGTATATGTTCTCCATATACAAAAAAATTCTTCCTAAAATTAACTTTTTTGAAATTGTCAAGCATCTTGTTTCGGGAAAATCATCATTATATTTTTCCTAACTGAAAAAATGTCAAAATATTTTGGGAAACACTACTTGTTATTAGATAGCAAAAAACACACCAAATTATTTTAAATTCTTCTTAAATGTCGCCACGTATTTCTTATCCATGACAAGGATATGATTTGTAATCCAATCGGTGAGAAAATTTATCAATTCATGTGGAACTTTAACATTTCCCGATTCTAATCTGTCCTGAAACTCTGTCATTTTTTCAATAAAATCCTTGTGATTTAACACATGTTCATCCGAATCCTTATAATTAAATTCCTTGAAATGTTTTTCTTCATAACCGAAATGATACTTAGTATAATCCACAAGATCGAATAAAATTTCCTGTAATTCTCTTTCGGTTCGCTTTTCCTTAAATGCCTGGTAAAGTTGATTAAACACTTTCAATAATTTTTTGTGCTGGTCATCAATGCTTTGAATCCCCAGGGAAAATTTTTTACTCCATTCAAGTACGTTAATTCCTTTAGTATCAACCCCTGGATTTCTATCGTGGCCTTTTTTTGTTACCTTATCTATAGAATCATCCTTGTCCTCGAGCATACCTTCTAATTCAATAACCCGGGATTTCAATTCTAATTCTTTGGCCATTAATTCTTGAATCAGGTTGTTTTTTTCAATATCTTTTTTAAGTTTCTCATCCAAGTTTCTCAAAAAAACAGCATAATTGTTTTTTTTGTCGATGGAAAATTCTAAAACCTCGACCATTACTTTTACTTGCTTTCCTGATTTATGTTCTAAAATTACTTCAATCCCGTTACCGAAAATTTCCTTCACGGAAACTTCCTTAATCAGCGAAGAATTTTCAGGAAAAAGTTCTTTTATTTGCCTTCCCTTTATTTCATTTGCCTTATATCCGGACAATTTTTCAGCTGATGGGTTAAAATATTCAACTTGATTATTTTCATTAATTAAAATAATTGCTTCTTTGCTGTTCTCCAGTATTTTCCTGTTTTGCTTTTCACTAAATGCCAGTTGATTAATTTTTTCCTCGTTTTCCTTTTTCAACTGGTTGATTTCTTCCTGTTGCTTCTCATCTTTTAGTCTCAATGCTTCTTGAGTAGCTTGTAATTCTTCTAGATTCTGTCTCAATTCCTCATCCTTCATTTGTAAAATAGAAACAGATTCTTGCATTTTCATTTCTTGAATTTTACTTGTTGTAATATCATTTGATAATACCAACACCTTCTGTACTTGCCCACTGCTATTTTTAACAGGAGTAAAATTCATTTCAAGCCAAAATTCATTATTGCTGATGCTTATTTTAAATTGACATTTCCTATGGTTCCCGTTTTGAAGGTCTTGCAACATTTTCTTATAACTTTCTTCATGATCAAAATTTGACTCTATCAAAGTTCTCAGATCCCTTCCGTTCACTTGCTCTTTTGCTGCCTTAAGTATAAACAAGAGATTTTTATTGGCATTGGAAATATATCCTTCAAGATCCATCTCGAAAGTCCCGGATGAATGATCAATGGCATCTAATAAGCCTTGCATTTCCTCTGCCTTCCGCGAAGATTCTTCTTGCGTGGCTTGAAGCTCTTCCATGTTTTGCCTCATCTCCTCTTCCTGTGCATGTAATTCTTCAGCTTGCTCCTGGGCCTGGACCAGCAATTTGGCCGTTTGGTTATTGATTTTATTTGAAGATAAGGT